>NZ_JBSVZN010000008.1:0-257025 GCF_054052225.1 Methylobacterium sp. JK268
GCGGACGACCAAGTGGATCTTGGTGCTCAGGCCGCCGCGGGACCGGCCGAGCGCCTGATCGGATGGGGCGGGATGATCAGACCCCCTTTTTTCGCGCCCGCCGCATGTTGGTGAGCGCGTACGATGGTGGAGTCGACGATCAGGTACTCGAAGTCGAGATCGTCGGCCATGGCCTCGAAGAGGCGCCACCACACGCCTTTCTGGCTCCAGCGGCTGAAGCGGCGGAACACGCTGTTCCACTCGCCGAACGCCTCGGGCAGGTCGCGCCACGGCGCGCCGGTGCGCACGATCCAGAGCACACCTTCCACGAACATGCGGTTGTCGCGACCCGTCGAGCCGCGCTGATCCGGCCGGCCGATGATCAGGGGAGCCATGCGCTCCCATTGGGTATCGCTGAGAACGAGACGATCCAGAACGCCCAAGGCTGCCCTCCAAAAAGCAGCCTTGAATCACGCAGGACTCGCCAAGGGAACCCCAAGAGTCCACACCTCCTAGGGCGGGGTGAGTTCCAGCAGGCCGAGTACAAGCGGCTCGGCAAGGGAGGACGCGAGGTCTGGATCCAGGCCACCTACAACCCGATCGCGGACGCCTCGGGCCGCTTCGTCAAGGTCGTCAAGTTCGCCACCGACATCACCGCCGCCGTGACCGAGCGCCTGGAGCGGGCGCGGCTGCATAGGGCCATCGACGGCGACCTCGACAGCATCGCGACCTCGATCGCCGAAGCGTCCCAGCAGGCGGTCGGCGCCGCCAGCGCCTCCGAGCAGGTCTCGGGCAACGCCCAGAGCGTGGCCGCGGGCGCCGAGGAACTCGCCGCCTCGGTCGGCGAGATGAGCCAGCAGGTCCAGCGGGCGCTGCGGGTCACCGGCCGCGCCGTCGAGCAGGCCAACGCGACCTCGGTGGTCGTCGGGGGGCTCGCCGCGGCGGCACAGCGCATCGGCGAGGTGGTCGACCTCATCGACACCATCGCGAGCCAGACCAACCTGCTGGCGCTCAACGCCACCATCGAGGCCGCCCGCGCCGGCGAGGCCGGCCGCGGCTTCGCGGTGGTCGCCGCCGAGGTGAAGAACCTCGCGGCCCAGACCGCGAAGGCGACCGAGAGCATCGGGGCACAGATCGCCCAGGCCCAGGGCGCCGCCCGGGACGCCGCCACCGCCATCTCGGGCATCGGCGCGACGATCGGCGAGGTCAACGCGATCTCGGCCGCGATCTCGTCCTCGGTCGAGCAGCAGGCCGCGGTGGCCCAGGAGATGTCGGGCAACATGCAGGCGATGACCGCGGCGGTCTCCGACATCTCGCACAGCGTCGGCCGGATCGCCGCCTCGACGCAGCGGGTTAACGGATCGGCCCGTCAGGTGCGCGAGTTCTCGCGGGGCCTGGCGTCCTGAGGGACGCGCGATCCCGGCACCGGCCGGGATAGAGGAGGAGGGCGGCAGCGTCGCCGCCGGCCGCGCCACGATTCCTCAAGGAGGGCGCCTCCAACCTGAGTTCCAGGACCCGCTCGGCGTCGCCGCTTTACCGAGCGCAAAGCCGACGACCCGTCTCGCGGGTCAGCGGCGACCCGGGACCCTTTCGTCAAACCGGGGTGTCATCCCTCGCGGCGCAGGAAGATCCACACGCCGCCGTCGTGGGACGACTGGATGCGCACGGTCAGTTCGCGCTCCCGGTCCGAGAAGTCGCCCACGTGGGTGAATTCCAGGTCCAGGGTTCCCGCCGCCCGTGCCCGCTCGATCCGGCCTCGGAACCGGTCGTCGTCCATACAGGGCGCGACCTCGCTGAAGAAGTGCCGCCCCAGGCGGGGATGCGCGCCGGAGCCGGATTGCGCGCGCTCGGTCGCGTTGTAGAGGCACACGATCCCCTGGCGATCGAGACGGATCACGCCGAAGGGCAGCGCGTCGATCCCGTCCGGGCCGAGACCCTCGACGGCGCGCGCGAGGTCGGGACGGTCGAAGTCCAGGTCGCTCATGGTTCCGCCTCAGGCCGATGACGCTGCGGAATCGGTCAGGTGGGCCGTCGACACCAGCGTGTCGATCGTCCGCCCGTCCGTCGCGCAGGGCAGCAGCAGGCGCTCGAAGGTGGTCCGGTCCCCGTCTCCGAACCCGTAGCGCCCGTACTCATAGGTCGGCTTGCCGAGCCGGACGCAGCGGCGGTAGGCCCCTTCCTGCCGGTCCTCGTCGTCGCTGCCGAGCAGCGTGACCGACTGCCCCGTGAGCGGCGCCTGCGCGCGCCCCGCGAGGGCATCGCCGATCGCCGCGATCCGGAACGCCACGGGCAGCCGTCCCTGGTCGACCTCGATGCGGGCGGTCCAGGCCAGCGCCTCGGGACCCAGTCCGATCGCGTCGGGATGGGGCAGGCGCCTCTCGCCCCGCGCCTGCCGCCATGCCGCGAGGGCGACCCGCAGGGGCTCGGAGCGAATGCGTCGGGCGAGCCGGTCGAGGGTAGCCTCGGTCTGCGCCCGGGACGCGGCGTGCTCGAGCATGTCGAGGAGGCAGCGCGAGAGCGCGTCCGCGGAGAACGGCTTGCGCAGCAGCCACTCGCCCTCGGTGGCGGCGAGGTCGCCCCGGCCGGTGATGAACAGGATCGGCAGGTCCGGGCGCCGGCGCCGCAGGGCGGCGGCGATCGAGGCCCCGTCCGGGCCGGCGAGGGTGTAGTCGGCGACGGCGAAGGCGAGGTCCCGGCAATCGTCCACGCGCGCGACCGCGTCCGCCGGGGTCTCCGCGTGGAGGACGGCGTAGCCCCAATCCTCGAGTTGCGCGACGACGACGGCGCGCACGCCGGCATCGTCCTCGACGATGAGGGCGCGGCCGCCGGCATGCTCGCGCGTTTCCTCGCGCTCCACCGCGGGCTCGTCCTCCCGCACCGCCTCGGCGGCCGGGAGGAAGAGCGACACCTGCGTTCCCCGTCCCTCCGCGCTCGCGATCCGCAGCGCGCCGCCCGATTGCAGCATCAATCCCTGGACCATCGCGAGGCCGAGGCCCGTGCCCCTGCCCGGGCCTTTGGTCGTGTAGAACGGCTCGATCACCCGCTGCAGGACGGCCGGGGCCATGCCCTGTCCCGTGTCCGAGACCTGGATGGCGATGGCGGGACGGTCCCCCAGCTCGGCTGGCCGCTCGGCGGCGTCGCCGGCCACCGTCGAGGCGCGGACCCGCAAGGTCCCGCCGCCCGGCATCGCGTCGCGCGCATTCGCCGCCAGGTTCAGCAGCGCGGCGTGCAGCTGCGTCGGGTCGGTTCGAACGGGCGGAAGCAGCTCCGGGATCTCCATGACCACGGTGACGGCCTCGCCGACCACGTGCAGCAGGTGCGGGCGCAGTTCGGCGAGCAGCGTGGTCAGGTCGACCACGGTCGTCTGGACGGTCTGCTGGCGCGCGAAGGCCAGGAGCTGGCGGATCAGCGAGGCGCCGCGTTCGGCGGCCTTCGCGCCCTCCCGGGCCACGCCGAGCAGGCGCGGGTCGGCGGCGTGCTTCTCGATCAGGCCGAACCCGCCGAGCACCGCGGCGAGGATATTGTTGAAGTCGTGCGCGACGCTCGACGTCAGGTGGCCGAGCGCCTCAAGCTTCTGGCTCTGCAGGAGAGCCGCCTGGACGGCGGCGCGGCGGCGCACCTCGACGCGCAGGCGCTCGTTGGCGAGGCTGAGTTCGGCGGTGCGCTCGACGACCCGCTGCTCCAGCCGCGCGTGACTCTCGGCGAGGGCGGCCTGCGCGGCCTTAAGTTCCGACAGGTCCACGATGAGGGCGACGTGCTTCGCGCGATCGCGCTCCGGATCGAGGGCGGCCATCACGACCTGAACCGGCACGCGCCGGGCCGGCAGGACGTACTCCTTCTCGTACGGGCGGCAGATCCCGTCACGCAGGAGCTCCGCCACGGCCACCTCGTCGCGAGGCGCGTCGCCCGGGGCGGTCAGCGTACGCCAGTTGATGCGCCTCGCGTCGAATTCCGCGCGCGACCGGCCAATGATGGCGAGGAAGGCGTCGTTCACCTCGGTCACGGTCCCGTCGACATCGCCGAAGCCGACCCCGACGATGCCGGAGCGGACGATGCGCTGCAGCCGCGCCTCGCTGGCGATCAGTGCCGCCTCGGCCCGGGCGCGGGCGGCGGCGACCCAGACGCGCTCGCAGACATCCACGAGCAGGGCCGTCCGGGACGCGCTCCAGGGCCGGTCGAGGCTCGCCTCCGCGATCAGGACCGCGCGCAGGTCGCCGTCCTGCAGGAGCGGGATGCAGAGCGTCGTCGAGCCCGGCCCGGCCTCGCCCGCGCCGCGACCGGCTCCCGCCGCCGCGCGCGGCGGGTCGTCGGCGAGGGCGATCACCTGACCGCGGCGAAGCGCGTCGAGCCGCGCACGCACGCGGGTGTCCAGCCCCATCGCCGCGCGCGAGGCGGGATCCGCGCACCATGCGTGCCACGCTGCGAGCGAATCGTCCTCGCCGAGGGTCGCGTAGGTCAGGCGATGGACGCCGAGATGCGCGCCCAGCAGGCCGCAGGCGAGGGCGATCATCGCCCGCTCATCGTCGAGCGTCCGAATCCCGTCCGAGATGGCCAGGAGGAGGGATTGGTCCGCGGCCTCGGCGGCGACCTCGGCCTCGCGCGCCTTGCGCTCGCGGATGTCCTCCACGACGAGGATCGTGCTCGGTGCGGATCCGTCCGTCGCGGTCACGGCGGAGGCCGTCAGGCGCGTCCACACGATCTCACCGGCCTCGTGGATCAGGCGGATGTCGGCGGAGGAACGCGGCCCCTCCCCGGCGGCGAGGCGGCGGAATAGGTCGATGTCGGCCGGGTGGGCGAACCTCTCGATCGGCTGGGCGAGCAGGTCCTCTCGGGGGAATCCCAGCAGGCGGCACAACGTGTCGTTGACGGCGGTCCACCGCCCGCGGGCCACGTCGATGCAGGCGATCCCGACGGCCGCGTTCTCGAAGATCGAGCGGTAGCGCGCCTCGCTGTCGTCCAGGGCCGTCCGCGTCCAGGCCTGCTCGGCCTGCGCGATCTGCACCCGCAGCCTGCGGTCGTCGACGTCGATGAAGGCGCTGATCCAGCCATCGACGCGGCCATCCGTCCGGATGGGCGCGCCGCGGATCAGGAACCAGCGCGGAGGAGAGGTCGCGCTCCGAAGCCGAACCTCGATCTCCAGCGGCTCCGTGGTGGCGATGGCCTCCCGCCAGGCCGCGGCCGCGCGCGCGCGGTCCTCCGGATCGATGGCGTCCTGCCATCCGTCGCCGAGAAGCTCGGTGGCGGTCCGGGCGGCCAGGCGTTGGAACGCCGGATTGCCGAACAGGCATCTCCCCGCCGGATCCCCGACGAGGATGGGGAAAGGGAGGAGTGTCAACAGCGGGTCGAGGCTGGCCCGGCCGGTCCGTCCTCGGGGAGAGGCTGCACCGTCCGGCTCGGAAGCATCGCTCACGGGGAGGATCTCGCTCGATGCGCCATGGCCAGCGACTCGGTGCGAACTCAGGAGCCACAGCAGTTCGGGTGCCCCGCACTCCCGACACGAGGCCGATGAAGCCGCGCGGGCGGCGGCTTCCGACCAAGTAACGAGAAGGTCTACGATAGCCGATTGTTGTGACGCCATTCAGCAGGCCGGACTAGCCTCGGCAGGTTAAGCCAGGGCCTTCCGAATTCAGGCCGGCCCATCTTCGCGCGATCGCGCCGCGAACGCGGGAGGACTCCGGCTATCGCTGCGCGGACGGCTCGGCGTGGCGCTCGACGCCGCGAGGTTGCGGTGACGAGAGGCGGCCCCGCGGGGGTGAAGCGCGTCGCATTTGGGCACCGGATGCGCGACAGAACCCGCCGCCGCCCTATCCTCCCGTGCGTCCGTGAAGGACGGGAGGAAACGACATGAGAAGACGCGACGTCCTGTCGGGCGCCGCCGCGCTCGCGGCCGCCTCGACCCTGGCTCCCCGGGCCGCCCGCGCCGACAGGCTGCCCCTCGGCAACCTGCCCGGCACCCGCTACCCCGACCCGCGCGTCGAGAGCCTCGACAAGCGCTTCGCCGCGAAGGTCGGCAACGCCGCGATCGAGCGGATTGCCACCGGCTTCCGCTGGGCGGAGGGGCCGGTCTACTTCCGCGACGGCGGCTACCTCGTCTGGAGCGACATCCCCAACAACCGGATGATGCGCTGGCTGGAGGAGGACGGGCACGTCAGCGTCTTCCGCACGCCCTCCAACTACTCGAACGGTAATACCCGCGACCGCGAGGGCCGGCTCATCAGCTGCGAGCATGACGCCCGCCGGGTGACCCGCACCGAGCACGACGGCAGCATCACGGTGCTGATCGACCGCTTCGACGGCAAGCCGCTGAACGCGCCCAACGACGTCGTGGTGGCGTCCGACGGCGCGGTCTGGTTCACCGATCCGGGCTACGGGATCGACGGCAACTACGAGGGCCACCGGGCCTCCGCCGAACTGCCGCGGCGGGTCTATCGCCTCGATCCCGGGAGCGGCCGCGCGAGCGTCGCGACCGAGGGGTTGGACCGGCCGAACGGCCTCGCCTTCTCGCCCGACGAGCGGATCCTCTACGTGGTCGACAGCGGCATCACCCATGGCGGCCGCTCCAACATCCGCGCCTTCACGGTGGAGGGCGAGCGCCTCACCGGCGACCGGGTCTTCGCCGAGAACTTCGCGCCCGGCTTCACCGACGGGGTGCGCGTCGACGAGGACGGCCACGTCTGGTGCAGCATGGGCTGGGCCGATCCGGGCGAGGACGGCGTGCGCTGCTACGCGCCGAGCGGCGACCTGATCGGCAAGATCCACCTGCCGGAGACCTGCGCCAACCTCTGTTTCGGGGGCCGCAAGCGCAACCGGCTGTTCATGACCGCGAGCACCTCGGTCTACGCGGTCTACGTCGAGGCGGTCGGCGCCCTGCGGCCCTGACCACCCTCAGGGGCCGCCCTCGCGGGTCGCCACCAGCACCCGGATGTCGCCCTCCCGGCAGAGCCGCTCGAGCCGCGGCTCCGCCCAGCCCGAATCGGTGACGGCGTAGCCCAGGCCCTCGAGGCGGTCGCGCACCGCGGCGGTGGGAGCGCCGTAGCAGCCATGCGACTCGACCGCGATCACCCGCGGACGAAGCGTCATCCCGTCGAGCACGGCCAGTTCGGCGCCCTCGCAGTCGAGTTCGAGGACGTCGGTGGGCGGCAGGTCGCGGGGGGCGACGAGGGACGCGGCCGCGCCCGCGCCGTAGACGCGCACGGGCGCGCCGACCACCGCGTGGACGAGCCGGACCCGCGCGGCGACGCCGTTCGCCTCCAGCGTGCGCCGCGTGGCCGCGATGCCGCGCGGGTCGCCCTCGTAGGCGGTCACCGTGCCGCCGGGGCCGGCCGCCAGGGCCGCCGCCGCGGTGGTGATGCCGCTGCCGGTCCCCACGACCGTCACGGCCTCGCCGGGCCGGACATGGGCGCGCAGCGCCCGCACCAGCCCCTCCTCGTAGCCCGGGATGTCCTGGCGCACGAGGAAGGCGGGCAGCGCCGCGTCGCCCCAGGCGCGGTGGTCGCCCGTCCGCAGCCCGGCCCAGAGGATCGGATCGGCCTGGGGCAGCAGCCGGCGCAGGCTGCGGTCGTAGGCGGCGGCCGCCGCCTTCGCGGCGACGGCGGCGAGGCCGCCCTCCGCGTACAGGAAGGCGAGCTTCTCCCGGATGTCGGTCATGAGCCGGCGGGTAGAACGGGACGGGCCAGGTGTAAAGGCGTCTTTCGCAACTCCTGGTCGTCTGAGGCATCCTGTGGGGAACCTCGTCCCGGCGGCCCGTCGGGGTTGATCCGGGCCCGCTCCGCACCGCCAATGGCCGCCGGAGCGCGGCGCCGGACCGCGCCGGGGGAGGGGACGCCGTGCGGGCTGTCGCGGGTGGAATGCTGCTGCTCGGCCTCGCCCTGGCCGCTGGCGCGACGGCGCGGGCGCAGCCCATCGCCGGCCCGCAGGACGCGGCCTGCCGCCAGGAGGCCAAGGCGCAGGTGTTCACCGCGCCGGACCCGCAGGGGCTCGGGCCCTACGCGATCGGCCGCCAGATCTACATGACCTGCATGCAGCGGGCCGCGGCGCCGCCGCGCAAGCGCGCGCGCCGGCCGCGGCGGAGCTGAGGGGCCTCAGCCCGGACAGCTTTCCGGGGCGGCCTCGGCGGCCGGCCGCCGAGGCCGCGCCATGTCGAAGGCGTAGAGGGCGAGCGCGGCCCAGGTCGTGCCGAAGACGGCGGCGCGCCCGGGTTCGAGCGTCTCGCCGAAGGCCAGGACGCTCAGGGCCAGCGTGCAACTGGGGGAGATGTACTGCATCAGGCCGAGGGTCGTGAGCGGCAGCCGCGCCGCCGCGGCCGCGAACCAGATCAGCGGCAGCGAGGTCGTCACGCCGGTGAGCACCAGCAGGGCCAGCGTTCCCCGGTCGAGGCCGGGTCCCGTCTCCGCCGGAACCGCCAGGGTCAGGACCGCGAGCGCCGCCGGCAGAAGAAGGAGCGTCTCGGCGCCGAAGCCCAGGATCGGGTCGATGGGCACGAGTTTGCGGATCAGCGCGTAGACCGCGAAGGTCGTGGCGAGGGCGAGGGCGAGCCAGGGCAGCGTCCCGGCCGCCACCAGCGCGGCGCAAACCCCGAGGGCCGCGAGCCCGACCGCGACGGCCTGGAGGGGGCGCAGCGTCTCGCGCAGCACCAGGGCGCCCAGCGCCACGGCCATCAGGGGGTTGATGAAGTAGCCGAGGCTCGCCTCGATCAGGTGCCCGTTCTGGACCGCCCAGAGGTAGAGGCTCCAGTTGATGCCGATGAGCAGGGCCGACAGCGCCAGGAGCGCGTGGCGCCGGCCCGGTACGAGCGGCCGCCGCCGCCGACGCATCAGGATGAGGAGCGCCGCCACGAACAGGCTCGACCAGAGGATGCGGTGGGCCAGGATCGCCCAGGGTGGTAGCGCGCCCAGGAGACGGAAGTGCAGGGGCACCACGAGTCCCCAGGTGATGGTGGCGCAGAGCGCGTAGACCAGTCCCACGGCCCCTCCCGAGCGCCCTGTTGCGCCGGTTCTGCCCGAGATCCGGTTGCGCGACCATGCCGGCGGGACGGGGAGCGGGCATCCGCCCGAAGCATGGCGCGAGGCCGCGGGTTGCCTCGCGGGCGGCGCTCCCGCCGGTCGATCCGGCGAGGCGCGCGGATCCGCCCCCGGGAGCGAGGCGGGATCAGTCCGACGGCCGGCGGTGCTGCCGGCTCGTGAGGCTGCTGTCGTCGCCCGAGACGGTGGTCATCGGTGCCCCGGTGCCGCTGGTGTTGTCGCCGCCGGTGGCGTGCCCGGCGCGCGGCGCGCCGCTCTCGTCGAAGTCGCGGCGGTTGGCGGCGTGGTCCTGGTACTGCTCGGTCTGCACGTGCTTGCTGTCGAGGCCGCGCTGGTCGCTGTGGCGGGACTTGTCGCGGTTGCTCAGAACCATGTTCTCCGGGAGGATGCCCTCCGGCAGCTCGGTCATCGCGCCGGAGCCCGATCCCTTCCCCTGCGTCCCGGGACCCATGTGGTGCTTGTCGGCCTTGGCCATTCGCGTCCTCCGGCTGCCGCGCCGGGGCGATACTCCGGCGGGGTAAACCAGATGAGGCGCGGCCGCCGGGGCGACAAGGCGCGCTGCCGCACATAAAGTCCGGCGCGGCGGGGGAACTTCCGGCGCCCCGCCGCGATCCGGGCTCAGCCCTTGCGCTCGCAGGGATAGGCGTCGCGCAGCGCCAGCAGGGCGAGGACCCCGGCCGGCTCGCGCAGGCTCGGCGGATGCGCCCCGCCGTAGGACACGACGGTGCGCACGAGCTGGAGCAGCGTGCCGTTCGGCGGCAGGCAGGCGCCGAGGAGGGGGGGCGCGTCGGATCGCTCGGCCACGGCGGCGAGGTTCTGCACCGCGCTCATGAACGCGTAGCAGCTGACCGTATCGGGATCCTGCCGGTACTCCAGGTCGCTGCCGCGCGGCTTGGCGCTGCGCAAGAGGCTCTTGCACTGCGCGACCAGCTGTCCCCCATCCGCCGCCGAGGCGGGTGACGCCGCGAGGAACGCCGCGGCGGCCAAGACCGGCACCCATTTCACCATCGAGGAACCCTGACGCGAGGCGGCCGCTCGGGACCGCGGGGCCCCGACCCTAGCAAGCGGGACGTTTCCGAACGCAACTTCCGGTGGGCGATCCCACCGCCGCGTTGCCGCACTGCGTCAGGGCGTCGCTGGAGCCGGGTTCAGCGGGACGGGTAGATCACCCGCATGGCGGTCTCGGTCCGCGGCGCGGGCGGCTCGCTCCACGGCTGCGGGCCGCGCCGGATCAGCCGCGTCATGAGCTTGCGGGCCTCGTCGGCCGGAAGGGCGCCGATCGGGGCCGTCATCGCCAGGAGGTCGCGGCGCGTGCGGGCGTCGACCGCCCGGGACTGGCGCACGTCCTCGAACTCGCTCGCGCGATGCGTGAGGGATCCCCTCTCGCCCATGAAGACGCGCGGGCCCTCGGGCATGATCACGATGTCGCCGGAGCGCAGGGTCGGGTCGCGCAGCAGGGCCGCCCGCGCCTCCGACGGGCTGGTGATCCGCTCGGCCGGTGCCGGCGGTCCGGCCTTCTCGACCTCGGCCGCCTTGGGCAGGGCGGCGTAGCGGGTGCGGTGGCGCAGGGCCGCCCGCGTCTCGGCCCGGCTGCGGCCCGCCCAGCGGCGGCGCAGGCGGGGCGCGGCGTAGTCCTCCACCGGCGCCAGGGCCGGCGCGGGTGCGGGGGCCGCGGTCCGCGCCGCCGGAGCGCCGAACAGGGTCTGGAAGAAGTCCATCCCGTCCGCGGCCCGGCCCGTGCCCGGGGACGCCGCGAGCAGGCCTCCCGAGAGGAGCGCCAGGATCAGGCCGCGCTGGGGCGCGGCCGCGCTCGAACGGTTCGACGGCATGGAACCCCTCTCCGGACACAGGTCTGACTGTTGAAGCTTGTCCTGTCTTCAACCTCGACTGTGGCCGGAGAGTTCCGCTTGCAGTCGCGGAACTTGCCGTCGACTGCTCGATCCCGCGCGGAACAACGCGGGCGGTGTGCCTCAGAGGCGGCTGAGACGGACCCGGCTGACGCCGTGGATGCCGATCGCCCGCGCGGAGGCCTGGGACAGATCGATCACCCGGCCGCCCACGTAGGGCCCGCGGTCGTTGATGCGCACCACGATCGAGCGGCCGTTGGCCGTGTTGGTGACCCGCACCCGGCTGCCGAAGGGCAGGCTGCGATGGGCCGCCGTGAAGGCGTGGGTGTTGAAGCGCTCGCCGTTGGCGGTGCGCCGGCCCTGGAACCCCGGGCCGTACCACGAGGCGGCCCCGGACTGTGCCAGGGCAGGCGTGCTGGCTTGTAGCGACGCACCGAAGCCGGAAGCCGCGGCGAGACAGATGAGCGCCAGCTTGGCCTTGAAAACCATTTCGCATTCCCGTTTTGATTCGTTGAGGAGCCGCAACATAGGGCGGATCTTGGCAGGAATGTGATCAGGGAATGTCTGCAAAAAATACAGTATTGATCGTGGGAATTGAGGGGGGTCGTGGGGATGTTTTTCTTGCGGTGACTGATGTTCGAAGGCGATGCCGGGCTTCCGTTGCGGATGCTGCGGCCGGGCTCAGGAGGCGGCGTCGACGGCGATGCGCAGCAGGTCCGCCAGGGTGCGGGCGCCGAGCTTGTGGCGCAACTGCGAGCAGGTATTGGCCACGGTCTTGTAGGTGACCCCGAGCGCCGCGGCGATCGCCCCGTGCGACTGCCCGGCGCCGAGGAGCGCGAGCACCTCCCGCTCGCGCGGAGTGAGGTCCGCGAGCGGGTCAGGCCGGGGGGCGGCTTGCAGGAGGGCGACCTCGGCCGCCAGGGCCGGGTCGAGATAGGGCTCGCCGGCCTGGACCCGCTCGAAGGCCCGGTGCAGTTCCACCGAGGCCGTGTCCTTGAGGACGTAGGCCATGGCGCCGCTGTCGAGGGCGCGGGCCACGATCACCGGGTCGTCGTGCATGCTGAACACGAGGATCCGGGTGTCCGGCGCCACCGCCCGGATGCGGCGGATCAGGTCGAGCCCCTTGAGGGAGGCGCCCTGGAAGGTCAGGTCGGCGACGACGACGTCCGGGCGGTGGCGGCGGAAGCTGCGGTAGCCGGCCACGATTCCCGTCGCCTCGTGCACGGTCTCGACGCCGGCATCCTCCAGCACGCGCCGGCAGCCCTGCAGGACGATCGGATGATCGTCGACGACGAGAACGTTCACGCGCGGTCTCCCCCGGGGCGGTGTCGCGCCCGAGCTTAGGGCATCGCGGCGCTGCGCGGGAGGCGGGCGGAACGCCCGCGCCGGCTCACTTCCCCGTGCGGACGCGCGTCCAGAGACGGGTCACGACCCGCTGGGTGCGGTCGTCGTAGGCGGTGTTGGTGAAGAGCCGCCGGAAGGTCGCCTCGTCCGGGTAGATGCCGGGGTCGGAGAGGATCTCGGGCTTGACCAGGGCCTTCGCCGGCAGGTTGCCGCTCGCGTAGGAGACGAAGTTGGTGTTGGCGGCCGCCACTTCGGGCCGCAGCATGAAGTCGATGAAGGCGTGCGCCTCCGCCGGGTGGCCGGCGTCCTTCGGGATCGCGAAGGAGTCGAACCACATCAGGGCGCCCTGCTGCGGGATCAGGTAGGCGATCTCGACGTCGTTCTTAGCCTCCTGGGCGCGCTTGCGGGCCTGGAGCACGTCGCCGGAATAGCCGACCGACAGGCACACGTCGCCGTTGGCGAGCTGGTTGATGTATTCCGAGGAGTGGAATTTCTGGACCGCCCCGCGGATGCGGAAGAGGGCCTCGCCGGCCTGGTTCAGGTCGTCGACGCGCTTGGAATCGGGCTTGAGCCCGAGCGCCGCCAGCACGTTCGGAAACAGGTCCTCCGGTGCGTCGAGCATCGTCACGCCGCAATCCTTGAGCTTGGCGATCAGCTCCGGCCGCAGGACGATGTCCCAGGTGTTGAGGGGTTGGTTCGGGCCGAGCCGCTCGCGCACCAGCGCGGTGTTCACCCCGATCCCGGTCGTCCCCCACATGTAGTCGACCGCGTAGGCGTTGCCGGGGTCGTAGACGGCGAGCCGCGCCGCGACCTCCGGCCAGGCGTTCTTCAGGTTCGGCAACCGGCCCTTGTCGAGGGGCTGGAACACGCCGGCCTTGATCAAGCGCTGCAGGAACGGCCCGGAGGGCACCACGATGTCGTAGCCCGACTTGCCGGCGAGGAGCTTGGTCTCCAGCACCTCGTTCGTGTCGTAGGTGTCGTAGACGACCTTGATGCCGGTCTCGCGCGTGAACGCGTCGAGCATCTTCGGGTCGATATAGTCCGACCAGTTGTAGATGTTGACGACCCGCTCCTGCGCCGCGGCCGACCCGGCGAGGGCGACGAGGCCGGCGGCGAGCAGCGCGCGGCGCAGGAGCGGTCCCGCCATCGTCAGGCTCCGACCGCCGCCACGACCACGATCTCGACGCGGTATTGCGGGCCGGCGAGCTTGGCCTCCACGGTCGCCCGGGCCGGCGCGTGACCGGGCGCCACCCAGGCGTCCCAGACCCGGTTCATGTCCGCGAAACCGGCCATGTCGGCGAGGTAGATGGTCGCCGACAGGATCCGCTCCTTGGAGGAGCCGGCCTGGGCGAGCAGCGCGTCGATCTCGCCGAGGACCGCCTGCGTCTGCGCGGCCACGTCCGGCCCCTCGCCGACCTGCCCGGCGAGGTAGACGGTGCCGTTGTGGATCACGGCCTGGCTCATCCGCGCGCCGGTCTCGATCCTTTGGATGCTCATGCGATCGTCCTCGTCCCTGCGCTCCCCCAGCGGCACGCGCGTGGCCGCCGCGGCGCACCCTGCCTCATGCCGCGGGGGACCGGGCGCCGTAAAGGCCCGGCCGGAACGCTGTGGACAAGCTTATGGCCACGCAACCCTCCGGCCACCCGCGCGTTGCTGGGATAACGCGAAGCCAGGCCGAAAGGCGCACCCTCCATGTCGATCCTGTGGACCATCATCATCGGCTTCATCGCCGGCGTCATTGCCAAGTTCATCATGCCCGGCCCGAACGAGCCGAGCGGCTTCATCCTCACCACGATCCTCGGGATCGTCGGGGCCTTCGTGGCGACGTTCCTGGGCCAGGCGATCGGCTGGTACGGACCGAACCAGGGTGCCGGCCTGATCGCCTCGGTCGTCGGCGCGGTGATCGTGCTGGGGATCTGGGGCTTCATCCAGGGCCGCCGCACCACGACGACCTACTGACACCGGGCAATCGGCCCTCCGAGCTTCCCCTCGGCCACACCCCGTCGGCGCGTTGCCCGCGCCGGCGGGGTTTTCACGTTGGATCATCGCGCCGGCAGACCGATAATCCGAGCGGGTGACTTGATGCCATCCGGCGACCGGCGATAGAACCAAATCCTGACCGCGGACGAATGCAGCCGGTGCGCCGCACATCTCTGATCATCAAGCTGATCTTCCTGCTCGGCGCGCTGGCCTCGGCGCTCGACGGCTGGTCCGGCTTGCCGATCGGCTTTCCGCCCGGCCACGCGGCGGCGGCGCAGCGCCACCACGGCGATAACCAAACCTGGGCGGTCCTCAGCGTCGTCCTGAGCGACGACGAGCGCAGCCACCTGGAGGCCGCGGGCGGCGGCGCGGCCGTGGCGCCCGCCCTTCTCACCCTCGCGGCACCCGACCGCACGGTCTGGCATCGTCCGGCCCCGCATCCCCAGGCGCTCGCGTGGGCCCGAAGTCTCTCCTCCGCCTCACCCCGCGGGCCTCCGCGGGTTTCGTGATCGAGCCCCTCGCACGAAACCCCTGGACCAGGATCGCCGCCGGCCACGACCGGGCGATCTGTGCGGAGACCCCGAATGGCCCTTCGTCCTTCCTCTCACGAGGCGTCTCCCGGACGTCCCCGTGCCCCGGGCGCTGCAGTCCGCTCCGACGCATCGCCGGATGCCGCGCGCCCGCGGGACCCGGGCGCGGAGCTGATGGAGAAGGCCGCGCGCCTCGGCCCGGGCGAGGCCGCGACCGACCGCGAGAGCCTCGCGCTGATGCGCCGCCTGCGGCCCCGCCGCAACTGCCGCTCCGGTCTACCGGGCGTCTCCCGCTTCATCCGCAAGGCGAGCGGGACGGCGTTCTGGGTGGCCTACTGGGACGATGCCCAGGGCCGCAAGATCCAGCGCAAGTTCTCGGTCTCGATCCACGGCGAGGAGGAGGCGCGGCGCCTCGCCATCGACGCGCGGCTCGCGGCCGTGCGCGAGCACATCGACCGCTCGGTGGCCCTGCAGCTGGGCGGCGTCGCCCTGACGACCGAGTCCTGACGCGGGAAGGGCGCCCCGCGGGGCGCCCTTCGGTGCAACGGGCCGGTCCGGCCCCGGTCAGACCTCGTAGCCGCGGCCCGGCTGGTGCTCCAGCAGCGCCTTGGCGGCGCAGTGGCCGGTGGCGCCGCGGATCGCCAGCATGGCGCCGCCCACCAGCACGGCGAGGCTCAGCCACTTGTTCGGGCGCGGCTGCGCCGCCGCGGCGGCGAGGCCCAGACCCAGCACCACGGAGATCGCGCGCTCCTTCGTGCTCAGGTTGACGTCGCCGTGGAAGACGTCGGTGATCGCGTTCGACATGATCGATCGGCTCCTCTGGTCCGTTTCGTCGGGGGATGACGGGCGAACGCGAGAGAAGCGGCGCCGTTCCGGTACTGCGGCCATCCGGCCGATGCGGAGGTGGCGAACGAAAAAGCGCGGCCCTCGCGGGCCGCGCTCGGCATTTCGGGGGTGGGCGGCCGCTGGCCGCCCGGCCGTCACTCGCCGGCGGTGTGGCGCGGCTGCCGCTCGCGGCTGCGGTCGGCCTCGCGCTCGGCCTTCAGCTTCTCGGAGAGGTCCTCGCCGGTCTGCTGATCGACGACCTTCATCGAGAGGCGGATCTTGCCGCGGTCGTCCTGGCCGAGGAACTTCACCTTCACCTTGTCGCCCTCCTTCACCACGTCGGTGACCTTGGCGACGCGCTGGGCGGCGAGTTCCGAGATGTGGACGAGGCCGTCCTTGGCGCCGAAGAAGTTGACGAAGGCGCCGAACTCCATCGTCTTCACGACCGTGCCGTCGTAGATCATGCCCGCTTCCGGCTCCGCCACGATCGAGCGGATCCAGTTATAGGCCGCCTTGATGGCCTTGCCGTCGGCCGAGGCGATCTTCACGATGCCCGTGTCCTGGATGTCGATCTTGGCGCCGGTCTTCTCCACGATCTCGCGGATGACCTTGCCGCCCGTGCCGATGACCTCGCGGATCTTGTCGGTCGGGATCTGCATGGTCTCGATGCGCGGGGCGTGCTCCCCGAGCTCCGGCCGGGCGGCGGTTAGCGCCGTCGCCATCTCGCCGAGGATGTGGGCACGGCCCTCCTTGGCCTGGTCGAGGGCGACCCGCATGATCTCCTCGGTGATGCCGGCGATCTTGATGTCCATCTGGAGGGAGGTGATTCCCTCCTCGGTGCCGGCCACCTTGAAGTCCATGTCGCCGAGGTGGTCCTCGTCGCCCAGGATGTCGGAGAGCACCGCGAAGCGCTCGCCCTCCAGGATCAGGCCCATGGCGATGCCGGCCACCGGGCGGCGGAGCGGCACGCCCGCATCCATCAGCGCCAGCGACGAGCCGCAGACCGTCGCCATCGACGAGGAGCCGTTCGACTCGGTGATCTCCGACACGACGCGGATCGTGTAGGGGAACTCGTGGCTCGGCGGCAGGAGCGGGTGCACGGCGCGCCAGGCGAGCTTGCCGTGTCCGATCTCGCGCCGGCCCGGGGAGCCCATGCGGCCGGTCTCGCCCACCGAATAGGGCGGGAAGTTGTAGTGGAGGAGGAACGTCTCCTTGTAGGTGCCTTCGAGCGCGTCGATGAACTGCTCGTCGTCACCGGTGCCGAGCGTCGCCACCACCAGGGCCTGGGTCTCGCCGCGGGTGAACAGCGAGGAGCCGTGGGCGCGCGGCAGCACGCCGACCTGCGACTGGATCGGGCGCACGGTGCGCACGTCGCGGCCGTCGATGCGCGAGCCGGTGTCGAGGATGTTCCAGCGGACCACCTTCGACTGGGCCTCCTTGAAGGCGGCCTTGACCTTCTCGGGCTCGAAGCGGGCCTCGCCCTCGGTGGGAACGAGGGCGGCCATCACCTTCGCCTTAACGGCGTCGACGGCGGCGTAGCGCTCCTGCTTGACGGTCTTCTTGTAGGCCTCGCGGAGCTCCGCCTCGCCGACCTCCAGCACCGCCTTCTCGACCTCGGAGAGGTCGGTCGGCTGGAAGTCGCGGGGCTCCTTGGCGGCCTTCTCGGCCAGGCGCACGATCGCCTCGATCACCGGCTGGAAGTGCTTGTGGCCGAACATCACGGCCCCGAGCATCACGTCCTCGGCCAGTTCCTTGGCCTCGGACTCGACCATCAGCACGGCCGCGTCGGTGCCGGCGACGACGAGGTCGAGGCTCGACTCCTCCATCTCCTGCACGAGCGGGTTGAGCTTGTACTGGCCGCCCACGTAGCCGACGCGCGCGGCGCCGATCGGGCCCATGAAGGGCACGCCCGACAGGGTCAGGGCGGCCGAGGCCGCCACCATCGAGACGATGTCGGGATCGTTCTCGAGGTCGTGGGAGAGCACCGTCACCACGACCTGGGTGTCGTTGCGCCAGCCCTCGACGAAGAGGGGGCGGATCGGGCGGTCGATCAGGCGGGAGACCAGGGTCTCCTTCTCGGAGGGCCGGCCCTCGCGCTTGAAGTAGCCGCCGGGGATGCGGCCGGCCGCGTAGGCCCGCTCCTGGTAGTTCACGGTGAGGGGGAGGAAGTCGATGCCGGGCTTCGGCTCCTTCATCGACACCACGGTGGCGAGAACGGTGGTCTCGCCGTAGGTGGCGAGCACGGCCCCGTCGGCCTGGCGGGCGACCTTGCCGGTCTCCAGCACCAGCTTGCGTCCACCCCAGAGCAGCTCTTCACGTTGTACGTCGAACATGTCGTCATGCCTTCATGCGGTCGTCCGGGGCGGGGCGGCGCCAGTGCAAGACGGCGAGGGGCTCCGGCGGGCGGCCTTGAGCCCCTGGCGATCCTGCCCTGGCGATCACGCCTCAGGATCCCCGGAGGGGGAGCGGCCGGACCCATTCCGGCCCACTCGGGGAGCGCCGAAGCCTCGGAGGCCCCGTGCGCCGCGCTTCCCGGATCGCTCGATCCCGGAAGCGGAAACGCGGCCCGGCAGGGCCGGACCGCGTTGGAGCGCCTTAGCGGCGGATGCCGAGGCGCTCGATCAGGGTGCGGTAGCGCCCCTCGTCCTTGCGCTTCAGGTAGTCGAGGAGCGACCGGCGCTGCGAGACCAGCTTGAGCAGGCCGCGGCGCGAGTGGTTGTCCTTGGTGTGGGTCTTGAAGTGCCCGGTGAGGTTGGCGATCCGCTCGGTGAGGATCGCGATCTGCACCTCGGGCGAGCCGGTATCGGATCCGCCGCGGGCGTGTTCCTTGATGAGCGCGGTCTTGCGCTCCGCCGTGATCGACATCGCGTGTCCTTCTGTCAGGGTGTGGAATGGGACACGGCCCTCAGCGGCCGCACCCGCCTCGGGTTCGGCCGGGCCGGGATGTCGTCCAGCGCGGTCGCCCGAAGCGAAAAAGCCCCGCCGTCCGCCGGCAGGGTTCGGTTCCTATACACGATCCTGCGCGCGGCGCCACTCCCGGGTGAGGCGCCGCGCGGGGAGGGCGCGTCTCAGTAGGTCGCCCGGCCGCCCGAGACGTCGAAGACGCCGCCGGTCGTGAAGGAGACCTCCTCGCTCGCCAGCCAGCAGATCAGCGCCGCGACCTCGTCGATGGTCCCGAACCGCCCGATCGGGATCTTCGAGAGCATGAAGTCGATGTGCTCCTGCGTCATCTGGTCGAAGATGGCGGTCCGCACCGCCGCCGGGGTCACGCAGTTCACCCGGATGTCGGTCTTCGCCAGTTCCTTGCCGAGCGACTTGGTGAGCCCGATCACCGCCGCCTTCGAGGCGCTGTAGGCGGAGGCGTTCGGGTTGCCCTCCTTGCCGGCGATCGACGCCACGTTGACGATGCGCCCGTAGCCGGTCTTCTCCATCACCGGCACGGCGGCCCGGTTGCAGTAGAACAGCCCGTGGACGTTGACGTCGAAGACGTGCTTCCAGGCGTCGACCGGATAGTCGCGCACCGGGCCGTTGGGCCCGGTGATGCCGGCGCTGCAGACCAGCACGTCGAGGCCGCCCAGCGCCGCCACGCTCGCCTGCATGGCGGCTTCGACCGCGGCCGCGTCGGTGATGTCGATGGCCTGCGTGTCGGCGGCGCCGGACCCGGCCTTGGCGCGGGTGAGCGCCTCCGCGTTCACGTCCCAGAGGCTCACCGCGGCGCCCTCGGCGGCGAGCCGCGCCGCGGCGCAGAGCCCGATGCCGGAGGCGCCGCCCGTGACGATGGCGCGCCGGCCCTGGAAGCGGTTGGCGTTCGTCATCGCCTCATCCCTCCTGCCGCCGCCACGCCACCACGTCCTGGCGCTGCTCCCCGAGCTTCTCGATGCCGAGCGTCATCACGTCCCCGGCCTTCAGGAAGACCGGCTCGGGCTTGATCCCCATGCCGACGCCCGGGGGGGGGCCGGTGGTGATGATGTCGCCCGGCATCAGGGTGATGAAGCGGCTGACATAGGACACGATCTCGGCGCAGCTGAAGATCATCGTCCGGGTGTTGCCGGTCTGCATGCGCTTGCCGTTGAGGTCGAGCCACATGTCGAGGTTCTGCGGGTCGCCGACCTCGTCCGCGGTGACGAGCCAAGGGCCGACCGGCCCGAACGTGTCGCAGCCCTTGCCCTTGTCCCAGGTGCCGCCGCGCTCGATCTGGTACTCGCGCTCGCTGACGTCGTTCACCACGCAGTAGCCGGCGACGTAGTCCAGCGCTTCGGCCAGCTCGACGTAGGACGCGCGCCGGCCGATCACGATGCCGAGCTCGACCTCCCAGTCGCCCTTCACCGAATCGCGGGGCAGCATCACGGTGTCGTTCGGGCCGTGCAGGGAGCTGATCGCCTTGGTGAAGACCACCGGCTCCTTGGGGATCGGCAGGTTCGATTCGGCGGCGTGGTCGGCGTAGTTCAGCCCGATGGCGATGAACTTGCCCACGCCCGCCACCGGCACGCCGTGGCGCGGCGATCCGTCGACCACCGGCAGCGAGTCGGGCGCGATCCTCGCGAGGCTGGCGAGCCCGGCGGGGGAGAGCGCGTCGGGTCCGATATCGGCGATATGGCCCGACAGGTCGCGGATGCGGCCCTCCGCATCGAGGAGGCCGGGCTTCTCCTGGCCGGCGGGTCCGTAACGCAGCAGCTTCATGGGACGATGTCCTCGGTGGTGGATGACGGCGCGGCCGTCCCGGCCACCGGGCCCTGGAGCGCGGCGCCGGATCGAGGCCGGCCCGCCGCGGCATCGTGGCCGCCTCCTCCTCCCGACGTCCGTTGCGGCCGCCACAAAATCCCATATAATGGGATCATGTTTCTTTATGTGGGATCATAGGCGGGTGGACGCGAAGGCGTCAATCGCGGAGCGCCCGACGGGCAGCCAGACGCTGCTGCGGGGCCTCGACGTGCTGGAGGCGGTGGCGGCGGGGGCGACGGATCTGGCGGCCCTGTCGGCGGCGCTGGGCACGACGCGCAGCACGACCCATCGGCTCGCCGGGGCGCTGGTCGAGCGCCGGTACCTGAACTTCGTCCCGCGGGAGGGCTACAGCCTCGGGCCGAAGCTCCTGGAACTGGGCTTCCGTGCCCAGCAATCGGTGGTGCTGACCCGCGTGGCGCGACCGTATCTCGAGCGGCTGTCCGAGACCTGCGAGGACACGATCCACCTCGGCGTCCTCGACGGCGGCCTCGCGCTCTATCTCGACAAGATCCCGGGGCGGCGGCGGATCGAGATCAGTTCCCGGGTGGGCGAGCGCCAGCCGGTCTGGTCGACCGGCCTCGGCAAGGCCCTGATCCTCGGCCTCGACGAGGCGGGCTGGCGGGGCTTCTTCGGGGTGGGCGCGGCGCGCGGCGGGCGGCGCGCGCCCGACCTCGAATCCTGGCTCGCTCGCATGCGGACCTACGCCCGGGAGGGCATCGCCCGGGACGAGGAGGAGAACGAGCCGGACGTCCGCTGCGTCGCCGCGCCGATCCGCGGGGCGAGCGGGGCGATCGCGGCGGCGATCAGCGTGTCGAGCACGGTGCAGTACCTCGACGAGGCGCGGCTGGCGGCGCTGGCGGACGACGTGCGGGCGACCGCGGACGCGATCAGCCGGGCTCTGGGCTGGGGTGGAGGCTCCTGAGGCCCGCTGCGATCGCGTTCCCCAGCGGAGGAACAATGGCACACTGTTTCGCTCGACACATCTTTGGCTGAACGCTCGTGGAGGACACGAAATTCCTCATGCTGAGGTGCTCCGAAGGAGCCTCGAAGCACACCGGATCAGGATGTCCAAGGCGCCTTTGTCTTGGATTGATCGTCAGGGGTGCTTCGAGGCTTGCTGCGCAAGCACCTCAGCATGAGGACTATCGTGTCCTCCATGAGTGTTCAGCTGAAGAGGAAGCTGTTCGCGTCGCTCTCTACCCCTCGCCCCGGAGCCGCCGCAGGGCCCTCTCGCGCCCGATCAGCGGCAGCAGGCCCGCGAGGTCAGGGCCGTGGTCGAGCCCCGTCAGGGCGAGGCGCAGGGGCAGGAACAGGGCCTTGCCCTTGAGCCCCGTCGCCACCTTCACGGCCTCGCTCCAGGCCTTCCAGGTCGTCGCGTCCCAGGGTTCCGTCGGGAGCAGGTCCGCGGCACGGGCCGCGAAAGCCGGATCGGCGATCACCGGAACCACGGGCCCGGTGACGACGCGCCACCACGCCGCCGCCTCGTCGAACTTTCCCAGATTGGCCCGCACCGCGGACCAGAACGCCTCCGCACGCTCCCCGGGGATGCCGAGTGCCGCGAGCCGCCCCGCCGCGGCCGGGAACGGCATCGCGTGCAGGATGCGGGCGTTGAGCTGGTCGAGGTCCTGGGGGTCGAACTTGGCCGGCGCGCGGGAGACATGCGCGAGGTCGAGGAGGCCCGCCAGTTCGTCGAGGTCGGCGACGGCCCGGACCGCCTCCGCCGAGCCGGTCAGCACCGCCAGCGACGCCACGGCGCCGGGCTCGTAGCCGTCCTCGCGCAGCCCGCGCAGGGACAGGTGCCCGAGCCGCTTCGACAGACCCTCGCCGCTCGCCGTGGTCAGCAGGTTGTGGTGGGCGAAGACCGGGACGGGAGCGCCGAGCGCGGAGAAGATCTGGATCTGCACCGCCGTGTTGGTGACGTGGTCCTCGCCGCGGATCACGTGCGTGATGCCCATCTCGGCGTCGTCCACCACCGAGGGGAGGGTGTAGAGGTAGCTGCCGTCCTCGCGCACCAGCACCGGGTCAGAGAGCGACTCGGCGTCCACGTGGCAGGGGCCGCGCACGAGGTCGGTCCAGGCGACCGTGCCGGGATCGAGGCGGAAGCGCCAGTGCGGCCGCCGCCCCTCCGCCTCGAGGGCGGCCCGCTCCTCGTCGGTGAGCCGCAGGGCGGCGCGGTCGTAGACCGGGGGCTGGCCGCGCCCGAGCTGGCGGCGGCGGCGGCGCTCCAGCTCGTCGGGCGTCTCGTAGGCCGCGTAGAGCCGGCCGGACGCGCGCAGGCGGTCCGCCGCCGCGTCGTAGAGCGCCACGCGGTCGGACTGGCGGTAGACCCGGTCCGGTCGGATGCCGAGCCAGGCGAGATCCTCCTCGATCGCCGCGGCGAACTCCGCCGTCGAGCGCGCCGTATCGGTGTCGTCGAGGCGCAGCACGAAGGTGCCGCCCTCCCGCCGCGCGAACAGCGCGTTGAACAGGGCCGGGCGGGCATTGCCGATGTGGAGGAAGCCCGTGGGGGAGGGCGCGAAGCGGACGACGGGAGCCATGGCGGGCTTCTACGCAACGGCGCCCGCCATGTCACACGCAGACCTCGCACACGCAGACCTCGCACACTCACACCTCGCTGCGCTTGAGGAGATAATCGAGCCCGCCGACCCGGTACCAGCGGTAGCCGTAGCCCTCGAGGAGCACGCAGTGGCGGTCCTTCTCGTCCGCGCGGCTGCGCTGGCCGGTGAGGAGGTCGATGAGGTGGCGGCCCTCGCCGTCGAGGCCGGTGGCGAACCGGATCTCGACCGGCTCCGCCGCGAGGTTGTGCAGGCACAGCACCGCGTTGTTGCGCCAGTCGTAGCGCAGGCCCAGCACGCTCTCGGCGCCGGTCTCGATCACCACGAAATCGCCCCAGCCGATCTCCGGCACCTCCTTGCGCATGCGGATGATGCGCTCCATCCAGTTGAGGAGCGAGTTCGGGTCGGGGCGCTGCGCCGCCGCGTTGACGTGCGGAAATCCGTAGGGGCCCGAGGCGATCACCGGCCGCACCGGCCGCTCGCTCAGGGTGAAGCCGGCCTCCGGCTCGTCCGACCACTGCATCGGCGTGCGGGCGCAGTCGCGCTCGGGCAGCGAGAGGTCGTCGCCCATGCCGATCTCGTCGCCGTAGCGCAGCACCGGCGTGCCCGGCAGCGTGAACATCAGGCTGTAGGCGAGTTCGAGCCGGCGGCGGTCCCCGCCCAGCATCGGCGGCAGGCGGCGGCGGATGCCCCGGCCGTAGAGCCGCATGTCCTCGTCGGGCGCGAAGGCGGCGAAGACCACCTCCCGCTCCGCGTCCGGCAGGCGGCCGAGGTCGAGTTCGTCGTGGTTGCGCAGGAACTGCGCCCATTGCGCCGCGGCCGGCCGCGGCCGGGTCTTCTCCAGGCAGGCGACCAGGCGCTCCGTCGTCCCGGTCGCGAGCGCGTGGAACAGGCCCTGATTCACCTGGAAATTGAACATCATTTGCATGCGGTCGGCGTCCTGGCCGAAATAATCCAGGTCCTGCCGCGGCACGACGTTGGCCTCGGCCAGGATGATGGCGTCGCCCTGGCGCCACTGGAGGAACTCCCGCAGGTCGCGCAGCATGCCGAACTGCTCCTTCGGCGCGCCCGTCACCTCCGGCCCCTTCTCGGCGATCACGAACGGCACCGCGTCCATGCGGAAGCCCGAGACGCCGAGCTGGATCCAGAACCCCATGATCTTCAGGATCTCGGCCTGCACCGCCGGGTTGGCGGTGTTGAGGTCGGGCTGGAAGTCGTAGAAGCGGTGGAAGTAGTAGGCGCGCGCCGCCCGGTCGTAGGTCCAGGTCGAGGTCTGCACCCCCGGGAAGACGACCCCGCTTTCGGCGTTGGCGGGCTTCGTCTTCGACCAGACGTACCAGTCGCGGTAGGGCGAGTCCGGGTCCTGGCGGGCCGATTGGAACCAGGGATGCCGGTCCGAGGTGTGGTTGACCACGAGATCGATGAGCACCCGCAGGCCCCGCTGCTTGGCCGCGTGGGTGAAGGCCACGAAGTCACCGAGCGTGCCGTAGCGCGGATGCACGCCGTAATAGTCGCTGACGTCGTAGCCGTTGTCGCGCAGGGGCGAGGGCTGGAACGGGGCGAGCCATAGCGCCGTCACCCCGAGCCCGACGAGGTAGTCGAGGCGCCGCTCCAGCCCGGAGAAATCGCCGATCCCGTCGCCGTTGGCGTCCATGAAGGTGCCGACCGACAGGCTGTAAATCACCGCGTTCTTGTACCAGAGATCCTCGATCATCCGCGCCACCTCCGGCGGTGAAGCTAGGGCGCTCGCGCGGGACGCGCAGCCGCAGGAACGCGCCTGCTGCGGAAGCGGGCAAAGTGGCGTCGATTTCGGCGGGACTGCCGCGCGCACCTGCTCGCTTTCGCTGCAGGTTGCGAATCGGCCAAGCTTTCTCGGCTCCTCATCCCGTTCGAACTAGGCCTTGGGGGCCTTTCCATTTGGCACATCGTTTGCCGCGGGCAGCGCGACCTCACGCAGGTTGGGGAAGCACAGGGGAGACACCACGATGTCCTGGAAGGCATTGCTCTCGCGCGCGGCCGTCGCAGGCGGTCTCGCGCTCGGCGCGCTCGCTTCGACGGCCGCCTCGGCGCAGGAGACGATCAAGGTCGGCATCCTGCACTCGCTCTCGGGGACCATGGCGATCTCCGAGACGACGCTGAAGGACGTCATGCTCATGCTCATCGACGAGCAGAACAAGAAGGGCGGCATTCTCGGCAAGAAACTCGAAGCGGTCGTGGTTGACCCGGCCTCGAATTGGCCGCTCTTCGCCGAGAAGGCGCGCGAGCTGATCTCCAAGGACAAGGTGTCGGCCGTGTTCGGCTGCTGGACCAGCGTGTCGCGCAAGTCCGTGCTGCCGGTCTTCAAGGAGCTGAACTCGATCCTGTTCTACCCCGTCCAGTACGAGGGCGAGGAGAGCGAGCGGAACGTGTTCTACACCGGCGCCGCCCCGAACCAGCAGGCGATCCCGGCCGTCGACTACCTGATGAAGGAGGAGAAGGTCGAGCGCTGGGTGCTGGAGGGCACCGACTACGTCTATCCGCGCACCACCAACAAGATCCTCGAAGCCTACCTCAAGGCGAAGGGCGTGAAGCCCGAGGACATTTCGATCAACTACACCCCGTTCGGCCAGTCCGACTGGCAGACCCGGGTCGCGGCGATCAAGACCTTCGGCTCTGCCGGCAAGAAGACCGCGGTCGTCTCGACCATCAACGGCGACGCCAACGTGCCGTTCTACAAGGAGCTGGCCAACCAGGGCATCAAGGCCACGGACATCCCGGTCGTCGCCTTCTCGGTGGGCGAGGAGGAGCTGGCGGGCATCGACACCAAGCCGCTGCTCGGCCACCTCGCGGCCTGGAACTACTTCGAGTCGATCGACACGCCCGCCAACAAGGCCTTCATCAAGGAGTGGCAGTCCTTCACCAAGAACCCGAAGCGGGTGACCAACGACCCCATGGAGGCCCACTATATCGGCTTCAACATGTGGGTGAAGGCGGTGGAGAAGGCCGGCAGCACCGATCCGGACAAGGTCATCGCGGCGCTCCCGGGCACCAAGCAGGACAACCTGACCGGCGGCACCTCGGAGATGCTGCCCAACCACCACATCACCAAGCCGGTCTTCATCGGCGAGATCAAGGGTGACGGTCAGTTCGACGTGGTGTGGAAGACCGAGGGCCTGGTTCCGGGCGACGCGTGGTCCAAGGAACTCGATGGCTCCAAGGATCTCGAGGCCGACTGGGTCAAGCTGAATTGCGGCAACTACAACACCAAGACCAAGAAGTGCGGCGGCGCGTAGGGCGCGCTCCCCATCGATGGGCGCGGGACGTCACTCACCCGAGCTGTCCCGCGCGCTCACACGTCCCGTCCTGACCCTGCGGTCCGAGGTCGGGCGCGGTTCCCCTCTCCCGAGTGGGAGAGGGGCCAGGGGTGAGGGTGGCTCGGTCTCAGGATTGAACTCTGAGCGTCGAGCCGCCACCGGCACGGTTCCGTTTTCTTGCTGAACCCGAGCCACCCTCACCCCTACCCCTCTCCCACCCGGGAGAGGGGATCCCGTGTTCGACGTCCAACCGGTCGTTCAGGCGTCGAAAGGGGTGCGGGCGCCCCGACTTCGAAACAAACGGAACCCGAATGCGCCGCTGGATCACCCTCGTCCTCGCCCTCGCCGCGATGGCCCTCGCGCCGGTCGCCGCCCGCGCGCAGTCACCCACCGACGCCGCCTACGCGAAGCTCGCGAGCGACAATTATTCCGACATCGAGGCGGGCATCGCCGCCCTCGCGACCAGCGGTGACCCCCGGGCCGGCGCCGTCCTGAAGGCGCTCGCCGACGGCAAGCTCCTGTTCCGGGCCGAGGACAAGACGCTCGCCATCCAGGCCGGCGCTGCGGTGACCGATGCCCGCACGGGCGCCGCCGTCCCGAGCGGCGACGGCCTCAAGCCGGTGCGCGTGAACAACCGCGTCCGCCGCGCGATCGACGCCGCGCAGGGGTCGATCAACCTCCTCGCTCCCGACGCCGGCACGCGCCGCGCGGCCGCCGAGGCGGTGTTCAAGGCCCGCGACGTCGCCGCCCTGCCGGCCCTCGACGCGGCGCTCGCCCGCGAGAGCGACGCGGGGGTGAAGCGTGTCCTCGAGGAAGCCCGCGCCGCCGCCCTCCTCGCCAAGCCCGACGCGTCGGAAGGGCAGAAGCTCGCCGCTCTGGCGGTGCTCCAGGCCCGCGGCGATGGCGACGCCCTGGCGATGCTGCGCGGCCTCAAGGACAATCCCTCGGCCGCTCTCCGCGGCGCGGCCGACCGGGCGATCGCCGGGGTCGAGTTCCGCCTCGCGCTGATCGCGAACCTCCAGAACGCCTGGTACGGCATCTCGCTCGGCTCCGTGCTGCTGCTCGCGGCGATCGGGCTCGCCATCACCTTCGGCGTCATGGGCATCATCAACATGGCCCACGGCGAGATGGTGATGATCGGCGCCTACACGACCTTCCTGGTCCAGGAGGTGTTTCGCCAGAACGCGCCGGCCCTGTTTGGCTGGTCGCTGCCGATCGCCATCCCGCTCGCCTTCCTGGTCGCGGGCGCGGTCGGCATCGTGATTGAGCGCCTGATCATCCGGCACCTCTACGGCCGGCCCCTCGAGACGCTGCTCGCCACCTGGGGCGTGAGCCTGATCCTGCAGCAGGCGGTGCGCTCGCTGTTCGGCCCCACCAACCGCGAGGTCGGCGCGCCCTCCTACATGGCCGGCGCCGTCGACGTGTTCGGCCTCTCGATCACCTGGGGCCGGCTCTGGATCGTCGTCTTCGCGCTCGCGGTCTTCGTTGGTCTGAACCTGATCCTCAAGGCGACGTCCTTCGGCCTGAAGACCAGGGCCGTGACGCAGAACCGGCGCATGGCCGCCGCCATGGGCATCCGCACCCCGTGGATCGACGCCTTCACGTTCGGCCTCGGCTCGGGCATCGCCGGCATCGCGGGCGTCGCGCTCTCGCAGATCGACAACGTCTCGCCCAATCTCGGCCAGAGCTACATCATCGATTCCTTCCTGGTCGTGGTGTTCGGCGGCGTCGGCAACCTCTGGGGCACGCTCGTCGCGGCGCTGACGCTGGGCGTCGCCAACAAGTTCCTGGAGCCCTATGCGGGCGCGGTGCTGGGCAAGATCCTGCTCCTCGTCTTCATCGTGCTGTTCATCCAGAAGCGCCCGCGCGGGCTGTTCGCGCTCAAGGGCCGCGCGGTGGAGGCCTGAGGCATGACCCTCGTCGACCGGAAGGGCTGGATCTTCCTCGCCGTGCTCGCCGCCTTCGCGGTGGCGGTGCCGGTGCTCAACCTCGCCACCGCGGAGGGGTCGGCCCTCCACGTGCCGACCTACGCGGTGGCGCTGATGGGCAAGTACCTCTGCTACGCGATCCTGGCGCTCAGCCTCGACCTCGTCTGGGGTTACTGCGGCATCCTCTCGCTCGGCCACGGCGCCTTCTTCGCGCTCGGCGGCTACGCGATGGGCATGTACCTGATGCGCCAGATCGGTCCCCGCGGCGTCTACGGCGACCCGGTCCTGCCCGATTTCATGGTGTTCCTGAACTACAAGGCGCTGCCCTGGTACTGGCACGGCTTCGAGCTCTTCCCCTTCGCGGCTGTGATGGTGCTGCTGGTGCCGGGGCTGCTCGCCTTCGTGTTCGGCTGGCTCGCCTTCCGCTCGCGCGTGACCGGCGTCTACCTGTCGATCATCACCCAGGCGATGACCTTCGCGCTGATGCTCGCCTTCTTCCGCAACGACATGGGGCTGGGCGGCAACAACGGGCTCACCGACTTCAAGGACATCCTCGGCTTCAACGTGCAGGCGCAGGGCACGCGCGTGACGCTGTTCGGGCTGACCGCGCTGGCGCTGGCGCTCGCCTACCTGATCGCCCGGATCATGACCGTCTCGGCCTTCGGCAAGGTGCTGATCGCGATCCGGGACGCGGAATCGCGCACCCGCTTCCTCGGCTACCGCACGGCCCACTACAAGGTCCTGGCCTTCACGGTCTCGGCCATGATGGCGGGGGTCGCCGGCGCCCTCTACGTGCCGCAGGTCGGAATCATCAACCCCTCCGAGTTCGCGCCGGCCAACTCCATCGAGGCGGTGATCTGGGTCGCGGTGGGCGGCCGGGGCACCCTCGTCGGCGCCGCCCTCGGCGGGGTGCTGGTGAACTACGCCAAGACGCTGCTCACCGGGGCGATGCCGGACGCGTGGCTGTTCATGCTCGGCGCGCTCTTCGTGGGCGTCACCCTGTTCCTGCCGCGCGGCATCGTCGGCACGCTCGTCGAGCGGGTCGGCAGCCGCCGCGCCAAGGCCACGCTCCCCGGCCCGAAGCCGGGCGAGGTCGAACCGGCGCTCGCCGAGGAAGGACGCGGATCATGAGTGCGGCCCCCGTCCTGGAGCCCGCCACCGACCCGGTTCACGAGCGCCGGCTCACCAATGCGCTCCTCTACGTCGACGATATCAAGGTGACGTTCGACGGCTACCGAGCCCTGCGCGGCCTTTCGCTGACCCTGATGCCGGGCGAGATGCGGGCCATCATCGGCCCGAACGGCGCCGGCAAGACCACGATGATGGACTGCATCACCGGCAAGACCCGGCCCGACACCGGCACGGTGATGTTCGACGGCACGCACGACCTCACCCGCATGGACGAGGCCGACATCGCGGAGCTCGGCATCGGCCGCAAGTTCCAGAAGCCCACCGTCTTCGAGAGCCACACGGTTGCCGACAACATCCTGCTCGCCCTGAAGGGGCCGCGGGCCGCCGCCGCGTCGCTGTTCGGCTGGCGCAACCGGGTCGGGGCGGAGCGCATCGACGCGATCCTCACCACCACCGGCCTGCTGGCGCACCGGGCGCGCCCCGCCGCCGACCTGTCGCACGGCCAGAAGCAGTGGCTGGAGATCGGCATGCTGCTCGCGCAGGACCCGAAGCTCCTCCTCGTCGACGAGCCGGTCGCCGGCATGACCGACGCGGAGACCGAGGCCACCGCGACGCTCCTTCGCGGCATCGCCCGCGACCACGCGGTGATCGTGGTCGAGCACGACATGCACTTCGTGCGCGCCCTCGACTGCCGCGTCACCTGCCTGCACGAGGGCGCGGTGTTGGCCGAGGGCTCGATCGATTCCGTCTCGGCCGACCCGCGGGTGGTCGAGGTCTATCTCGGCCGCTGAGGGACCCCGCGATGCTTACCGTCGAGGCGATCGACCTCCATTACGGCGCGGCGCAGGCCCTGCGCGGCGTCTCCCTCACCGCCGAGGTCGGCAAGGTCACGGCCGTGCTCGGCCGCAACGGCGTCGGCAAGACGTCGCTGATGCGCGCCATCGTCGGCCAGCAGCCGGTCTCGAAGGGGGCCGTCCGGCTCGCGGGCGAGGACATCAGCCGCCTCGCCCCCTACGACCGGGCGCGCCGGGGCGTCGCCTTCGTGCCTCAGGGTCGCGAGATCTTCCCGCTGCTGACCGTCAAGGAGAATCTGGAGACCGGATTCGCGCCGCTCAAGCGCCGCGACCGCCACGTGCCGGCGGAGATCTACGACCTGTTCCCGGTGCTCAAGGACATGCTGTGGCGCCGCGGCGGCGACCTCTCGGGCGGCCAGCAGCAGCAGCTCGCCATCGGCCGCGCCCTCGTTACCCGGCCGCGCCTCCTGGTGCTGGACGAGCCCACGGAGGGCATCCAGCCGTCGATCATCAAGGATATCGGCCGGGCCATCGACTACCTGCGCGGCAAGGGCGAGATGGCGATCGTGCTGGTCGAGCAGTATTTCGAGTGGGCGCGGGACCTCTGCGATTCCTACGCGGTGATGGACCGCGGCCAGGTGGTGGAGGCTGGGAAGCGGTCGGAGATGATCGAGGCGCAGGTGCGGCGCTGGCTGTCGGTGTGAGGTCGATGCGGGCGGCTATCCTTCCGGATGTCGTCGCGACGCGTTTTGCCCAGATTCCCCTTTTCCGGGCCCATGCAGCGTCAGCGGAATGCGACCCGGAAACCAGCGCGAGACTCCGCGAAGCGTCCGTATGACCGATGGCGTTGCGGGAAGTCGGAGCCGCTCCGCGGCGAGTCTCGCTCTGGTTTCCGGATCTCCTTCCGCTGACGCTTCAGTCGTCCGGAAAAGGGGAGGGTGAGTGGAGGGCAAGGCGTCGAACGTGCTGCCTCAAGCATCCTCTCTCACGGCGCCTCCGGCTCCAGCCGCTCCAGTGGCAGCGCCGCGTCGCTCCAGCCATCCGCCCCGTCCGGGTACCAGATCACCTGGCTGTAGCCGTAGGAGACCGCGCGCTTGGCGCCGTTCCACGACATCCAGCAATGGCGCAGGCAGAAGAACACCAGGGGCTTCGTCGTGTCGCCGCCGGTGAGCCGGTCGAGGGAGCGCCGGAAATAGGCCTCCGTCTCGGGGGCGAGCGCGCCGAAGCCGGTATTGGCCAGCCAGTGGGCGTGCGGGATGCTCTCGTGCGGCGGGTCGCGCCAGAGCGTGCCGGGCGGCAGGGACGCGGGCTTGGGCGGTCGGGGCATGAGGTCGACGAAGGGCACGCCCTCGCGCCACAGCCGCTCCGCCTCCTCGGTCGTCACGACGCGGGCGCCCGCCAGCGTGGCGGGCGTCGGCGCGCGGAGGTTCTCCTCCCGGTAGCCGGAGGGCTCGGGCGGCGGGGGCGCGGCGGCGGAACCCGTCGCCGCGAGAAGCAGCGCGAGGAGGAGGGTTCCCCTCACGGCTTGCGGCTGTCCGCGCGGGCGGCGTCGAGGGGCCGGTTCTCCTCCTCGTCGAGGAGCGGCACCGCGTAGTCGCGCAGCACCTTCTCGATGTCGGCCCGGCGCTTGCGCAAGACCGTGTTGAGGGTGCGCTTCCACTCGTTCTCATTGATCCGCACGCCCATGGCGATGCGGTAGGTGAGGGGAGGGCGGTCGGGCTCCTTGAGGAGCGGCACCACCTCCATCGGCACGCCGCTCTCGCGGGCGAGCCAGCCGGCCGCCGGACCCCACAGGATGGCGGCGTCGAGCCGCTTCTCCGCGAGGTCGCCGACGATCTGGGCCGAGGCCGTCTGGTAGGTGTTTGCCGGATCGAACTGGTAGGGCGGGTAGGGCCGCATCCCGCCGACGAGGCCGACCTCGCCCATCCGGTTGACCGGCGGCGTCCCGGCCACGACCCCGATCGTCTTGCCCTTGAGGCGCGGATCGTCGAGGGCGGTCACGCCCGGCAGGTCGCCCTGCCGCGAGACCAGCACGTAGGCCGAGCGGTAGTACGGGTTGGTGTTCTGGACGAGCTCGCTGCCGAACGCCGAGCCGATGATGACGTCGCAGAGCCCGGTGCCGAGCGTGTTGCGCACGAAGCCCGGTCCCTGCGTGAGCCAGTAGGTGCGCAGTTTCACCTTCAGCTCGTCAGCGATGATCGCCGCGATCTTGTTCTCGAAGCCCGCGCCCTTGCGGTCCGAGAACGGCATGTTGCCCGGATCGCCGCAGACCCGCAGCGCGTCGGTCGTGACGAGATCCGGGAGTTGCTGTGCGCGGGCGGTCCAGGGCCCTGCCAGGAGCGGCAGGGCCGCGAGCGCGGCCGCGGCTCTGTGCCTCGCGCGCGCCATCAGCCGCCCAGGCACTCCTTCTCGGCCTTCTTGGCGGCCTCGGGCTTGTCCTCGTGGTCGCCGGGCCGGATGCGGCCCATCGCACCGGCCGCGCGGGCGCGCAGGTAGGTGTAGATGTCGTCCGCGTAGCACATGACGTTCTTGTTCTCGCCGAAGGCCGGCATCACCTTCTGCTCGGCGGCATTCACGTCCTGCTTGCCGCCGACCAGGATGCCGATGAACTCCTCGTAGGAGAGGTGCTTCAGCGAATCCTTCAGGGCCGGGGCATAGGTCGAGCCCATGCCGTCCGGGCCGTGGCAGACGTGGCACTCCGCGTGGTAGCGCCGATACCCCGAATAGGAGTACCAGTCGTTCTTCTTGCCGTTCTCGGAGATGCGGAAGGTCGGGTGACCGTCGGCATCGAAATACTTGCCGTCTTCGTCCTTGGCCGCCTTGGCGGCGTCGAGGATCTTCTGGTCGACTTCAGCGGTCTTGTCGTTGGGGTTGAGAGAGTTGGCGAGCGCCGGCGCGGCGGGTTTCGCATCCTCAGCATATACGGCAACCGCGGAAGCGGTTGCTAGGGCGAGGCCGGCCAGGACGGACCGCAAAGCGGACGTGCTGAGGTGACGCAACGGACGTTTCTCCCTGTCTGGTGCGGAGATCCAGCGCGCGAGGCCCGGATCCCCGAGAGGCACTTCATCACAAGGAAGCCGGCGCGGGAACCCGCGCCGGCCAGACTTAAGTCCAGGTGAACCTGCGACCGATTAGTTCGGCAGCGTGAAGACGGTCAGCTGGCCGCCCAGGTTCGTGTAGTTGGACAGGGCCGCGTAGCCGCCCACCGCGCCGAGGCCGGCATTCGGGTCGGTCAGGCCGGCCGCCAGGCCGATGCCCGCCCAGCCGCCGACGCCCGACAGGACCGCGACGTGCTGCTTGCCCTTGTGCTCGTAGGTCATCACGTTGCCGATGATGCCCGACGGGGTCTTGAACTTGTAGAGTTCCTTACCCGACTTGGCGTCGACGGCCTTCAGGTAGCCCTCGAGCGTGCCGTAGAAGACCACGTCGCCGGCGGTGGCGAGCGCGCCCGACCACACCGAGAACTGCTCCGGCACCGACCACTTGATCTTGCCGTTCACGCCGTCCCAGGCGATGAAGTTGCCCATGCCGCCGTGGCTGTTGGGGGCCGGGTACATCGACAGGGTCGCACCGACATAGGGCTGGCCCGGGGTGTAGCTCACCCGGAACGGCTCGTAGTCCATGCAGACGTGGTTGGTCGGCACGTAGAACAGGTTGGTCTTGGGCGAGTAGGCCGCCGGCTGCTGGTCCTTGGAGCCCAGAGCCGCCGGGCAGATGCCCTTCGAGTTGACGTCCTCGCCGTTCTGCTCGGTCGAGTACTTGGCCAGGACGAGCGGACGACCGTAGGTCTTCGAGCTCTTGTCCATGTCGACCTTGGAGGCCCAGTTCACCGCCGGATCGTACTTCTCGGCGACGACGAGCTCGCCCGTCTCACGGTTCAGCGTGTAGCCGAAGCCGTTGCGGTCGAAGTGGGTCAGCAGGGGGGTGTCCTTGCCGCCGACCTTCTGATCCGTGAGGATCATCTCGTTGATGCCGTCGTAGTCCCACTCGTCGTGGGGGGTCATCTGGTAGACCCACTTGGCCTCGCCGGTGTCGGCGTCACGCGCCCAGACGGTCATCGACCACTTGTTGTCGCCGGGCCGCTGCTTCGGGTTCCAGGTCGAGGGGTTGCCCGAGCCGTAATAGACGAGGTTCAGCTTGGGGTCGTAGGAGTACCAGCCCCAGGTGCAGCCGCCGCCCTGCTTCCACTGATCGCCTTCCCAGGTCTTCAGCGAGGAATCCTTGCCGACCGGCTTGCCGAGCGAGGTGGTCTTCTCCGGGTTGACGAGCATCTCGTCGTCCGGACCCATCGAGTAGCCGCGCCAGACCTTCTTCCCGTCGCTCAGGTTGTAGGCCGTCACGTGGCAGCGCACGCCGTACTCGCCGCCCGAGATGCCGACGATGACCTTGTCCTTCACCGGCAGAACGGTGGCGGTGTTGGTCTCGCCCTTCTTCGGGTCGCCGTTGACGACCGACCACGCGACCTTGCCGGACTTGGCATCGAGGGCGACGACCGTGGTGTCGGCTTGGTGCAGGATGATCTTGCCGTCCGCATAGGCGAGGCCGCGATTGACCGTGTCGCAGCACATCACCGGGATCACGTTCGGATCCTGCTTCGGCTCGTACTTCCAGACGATCTTGCCGTCCTGGTTCAGGTCGAGCGCGTACACGATGTTCGGGAACGGCGTGTGCACGTACATCATGTCGCCGACGACCAGCGGCGAGCCCTCGTGGCCGCGCAGGACGCCGGTCGAGAACGTCCAGGCCACCTGCAGCTTGTTGACGTTGCCGGTGTTGACCTGGTCGAGCTTCGAATAGCGGGTGTTGGCGTAGTCGACGGTTTGCAGAACCTGCTGCGCCGGGTTGTTGATCTCCTTCAGGAGATCCTCCGCCAGAACGGGCGTAACGCCCAGGATGCCGGCACCTAACGCTAGGAGATGGACCGCTCTCATGGATTCCTCCGACAGGTGTTTGGGTGCCCCACGCCCCGGGATCGGGAGCGTGGCAGCACGGACCTGCTGCTTGCGCTTTGGGGACGTCTTATGCTTCGGCAGCGTGTCACAACAGGCTTGGTTGCTTGTCCCGGACTTGTCCTGCCGTCAGGGCATGCCGTGTTTGCGAACCGACCACCGCCCTCCCCTGGCGGCGCCGTTGGAAACCGAAGCTGAAGGAACTCTAAGAGAAAAACGGACGGCGTCAACCGGGATCGGGGCCGCCGGAGAGCGGTTCCGTCGCCGAACGGGGTGACTTAAGTATGAATTTCCCTCTGCGCTGCATTGCACAACAGAAGTTTTGCGCCGCGGCATCACCGCCTTGTGTAGCGCCCTCCTCTGCCGGTCACTTGCGATCCGGACAGAGTCAGCCGGCTTACCTCTAATCCAGGAGAGGGCCGCGAACGGTTAACCATCAGTCCCACTCGAGCTCGTGATAGGCCGTCGTGGCATTGCGAGCGTTGAAGTCACGAAACAGTGACCAATCCTTGGCCTCAGTGGCGGCCGCCGTTCCGGCCTCGCCGATCGGGCGCCCGTCGCGGATCATTGCCCGCAGGTCCGATTCCAGGGTGGCGAGGTAGCGGTCGATCGGCCCGGCGGCGGCGGGCCAGGGCACCGCGGCCGGCCCGTGACCGGGGACCACGCGGGCGGCCGGCGCTCCCCGCAGCCGGCGCAGCACTGCGATCCAGCCCTCCAGCCTCCCGTCGAGGGCCGGCACATGGCCGACGAACAGGAGGTCGCCGAGGAACCACGTGTCCGTCGCGAGGTCGCGCACCGTGAGGTCGCTGTTGGTGTGGGCGGTCGGCCAGGCCTCCAGCCGCAGGATCCGGCCGCCGAGGTCGAGGTCGCGGCTGGTCTCGACCAGCAGCGTCGGCGCGACGATGCGCGTGCCCGCGAAGGCCGGCCCGACCAGGGGCGCGTTCGACTGCAGGTAGCTGTCCGCCCGCGCCGCGAGGGCCTCCGGCAGGTTCCGGTGGCCGACGAAGGTGGTGCCCTCGGCCACGAAGGCGGCGTTGCCGAGCAGGTGGTCGGGATGGACGTGAGTGTTGATGACGTAGCGGATGGGCAGGGCGGTCTTCTCCCGCACGGAGGCGAGCAGGCGGCGGCCGGCCGCGAGGCTGCCCTCGGTGTCGATCACCGCGACCGCGTCGCGCCCGATCACGAAGCCCGCATTGGCGATCGCCCCCGCATTGCCCCGGGCCGCCAGCGCGTAGGGGGCCGCGTAGACGAAGATCCCGGGCGCGACCTCCTGCACCGGCAGGGGCGCCGCCGCCTCGACGGCGGGCGAGGCGGGTGTCTCGGCCCGTCCCGGCCCGGCGACGACCAGGAGGGCGGCGAGCAGGAGGCTGACCTTGATCATGGGAGGCTCCCGGCGGCGCGTCAGGCGGCCACGGTGTCGGGGAAGCGCGCCGCGAGGTCGCGGCGGGTCTCCTCCTGCCACGCCCGGTCGCGCTGCGCCCGCGGGGTCGCGAGCGGGATGCTGGCGGCGAGGCGCGCCGGGCGCGGCGTCACCAGCAGGAGCCGGTCGGCGACGTCGAGCGCCTCCGGCACGTTGTGGGTCACCATCAGCACCGCGGCGCCGCGACGCCGCGCCGCGCCGAACACCGCGCCGCGCAGCGCCGCCGCGGCCGCGTCGTCGAGGGAGACGAAGGGCTCGTCGAGGACGAGAAGGCGGGGCTCGACGGCCAGCGCCCGCGCGAGCGCCACCCGGCGGGCCATCCCGAGCGAGAGCTCGCCCGGGTAGCGGTCGCGCCAGGGCGTCAGGCCGAGTTCCTCGAACAGCGGGTCGAGGGGGCGGTCCCGCTCCGCCCGCGGCAGCGACAGGCGCACGTTCTGCGCGACGCTGCGCCAGGGCAGAAGCCGGGGCTCCTGGAACACCATGCCGATCCGCAGCTGCGCCGGATCCGGGGTCACGCTGCCCTCGAAGTCGCGGTCGAGGCCGAGCAGGATGCGCAGCGTCGTGGTCTTGCCCGCGCCCGAGGGGCCGATCAGGCACAGGGTCTCCCCCGCCGCGATCGTGAAGGCGAGGTCGCGCACCGCCTCGACCCGCGCCCCGCGGGCCGCGTAGGTCTTGCGGCGGATCGCGACCGAGAGGGCCGGGTCGGCGCCGATGGCGGGCTCAGCGCCAGCGGCGGACTTAGCGCCAGCGGCGGACATGGGCGTCGAGGGGCTGGAGCAGCAGGGCGTCGGCGGCGAGCATCACCGCCGTGAAGACGAGGCTGTAGCCGAACAGGGCCGCCACGTCGAAGAGCTGGAAAGAGTAGGAGATGGCGTAGCCGACGCCGTTCGGCCGCCCGAGCAGCTCGACGACCAGCACGATCTTCCAGGCGAGCGAGAGGCCGGAGCGCGCCGCGGCCACCGCGAAGGGTTCGAGCTGCGGCAGCAGCACGTGGCGGATCCAGGTGCGGCGGTCGTACCGGAAGGCCAGGGCCATCTCCTCCAGGCCCGGATCGAGACCCCGCGCGCCCTCGCGCATGATCACCGCGACGTTCGGCATCTTGTTGAGGGCCACCGCCAGGATGGCCGCGGTCTCGGTCAGGCCGAGCCAGATATAGGCCAGCACCGTGATGACCAGGGCCGGCGTGTTGAGGAGCACGAGGAGCGGCGTGTCGAGGAGCCGGTCGGCGGTGCGGGAGCGTCCGAGGAGCACCCCCAGCACCGCGCCGGTCGCCATGGCGAGGCAGAAGGAGAGCACGACCCGGATCAGCGTGATGCCCACGTTGCGCGGCAGGTCGCCGCTCAGCGTCTCGCGCCCGATGAAGGCCGCCACGGCCTCGGGGGAGGGCAGGCTGCGCGGGTCGGCGACGCGGCTCGTCACCCACCACGCCGCCAGGAGGATCAGCGCCGAGAGGGCGCGCGTCGCGAGAGCCATCCGGGCTAGGATCCTGTCCGGCGCGCGCGCGGGCGGGCCGCGGCACGGAGCCGGCCCGCCTCCCGCAGAGTCCCGCGCTCCTCGGCGGGGTCAGCCATTCGGGGCGTCCCAATACAAGCCGTCGGGCAGGGTCGTCGCGCTCCCGACGAGGCGCTCCCCCCCCAGCCGCGCCAGCACCGCGTAGAGGCGCTCGGCGTCCGCGCGCTCCGCGGCGAGCGGGCGCCGGGGAATGCCCGCCAGGAAGTCGCGCCGGAGCGCCGCGAACGTGGCCTCGTCCTGTGCCGCCATCAGGGGACGGACCGGCTGCCAGGCCGCGTCCTCGGCGGCGAGGGCCTGCTTGGCCTGACGGGAGGCGCGGGAGAAGGCCGCGAGCAGGTCGGCCCGGCGCTGCAGCAGGCTCTCGTCGAAGACGTAGCCGAGCAGCGCGATCGGCCCCTCGACCCCGAAGGCGCGGGCGATCGCCTCGGCGCCGATCAGCCGGCGGAAGCCCTTCGCTTCGAGCCGCGCGCAGAAAGTCCAGTAGAGGAGGGCGGCGTCGAGTTCCCCCGTTTCCAGCTTCTGCATCAGGAGGGGCGGCGCCCCGAAGGCCGGCCTCGCCCCGCGCTCCAGATCCAGCCCCTCCTTCTCCTGAGCGTGGGCCTTGAGGAGGAGCCAGTTCTTGTCGAGGGCACCGCCGGCGACGCCGATGCGCTTGCCCGCGAGGTCGGCGACCGAGCGGATCGGGCTGTCCGCCGCGACCATCAGGGCGCCCTCCGTCGAGGAATAGGGCAGGAAGCGCACGGGCTTGCCCTCCGCCCGCAGCCGCGCCGCCCAGAGCAGGTCCGACACGATCGTGTCGACCTGGTCACCCTGGAAGGCGATGCGGGCCGCGTCGCTGCCCGCGAGCTTCACGCTGTCGAGGGTGAAGCCCTGGGCGGCGTCGAGGCGCCGCTCACGGATCACCGCGGCCTCCCAGGTCACCGTCCCGAAGGGCAGCACCCCGACCCGGAACGGCCGGGCCGAATCCTGCGCCTTCGCCGCGCCGAGCGGCAGCGGCCAGAGGGCGGCTCCCGCCAGCAACCCGCGCCGTGAGAGCATCGCGCCCCTCCCTCGTCTGGACGGCCCGGCGGGCCGGCCTTGCCCGCGCCGGGCAGTCCCCGCCCGCGGCGGGCGGTCTTCGCCCGCGGACACGTAAGGATGGCGGCGCGATCCGTCCACCGTGGCGCGCTTGCGCGGGGCGGGGGTGCGGTCCACCATTTCGGCCATCGCGGGTCGACCGACCTTTGGGCGCGGCCGGGCCCGCGGTCACCCGTACTTTCGTCAACCGGAGGAGGAGAGCCCATGGCCGTGACCCGCGACGCGGTGCTGGATCCGAGCCAGATCGCCGAACGCCTCGCCCGCGACCTGCCCGGGTGGCATCTCGAGGATGGCTGGATCAAGCGGACCTACCGGACCAACAGCTGGAAGGGCACGCTGATGGTGATCAACACCGTCGGCCATCTCGCGGAGGCCGCCTGGCACCATCCCGACCTCACCGCCTCCTACGCCTGGGTCGAGGTGCGGCTGACCACGCACTCGGCCAAGGGCGTCACCGAGAAGGACCTCGCCCTGGCGCACAAGATCGAGGAGGTGGTGGGCTGGCAGCCGGGCCTCGCGGGCGGCGCCCTCGAAGGCACGCCGACGGACCCGCGCTTCGCCTACATCAAGTACGACAAGTAGGCGCGGTCAGCCGCCGCCGCGGATCCGCCGGCACTGGGTCTTGAGGTAGGCGGAGGTCCCGATTCCCTCGCGGACCTCCGAGCGCGCGATGATCTCCTGCCAGCCGGTGGCGCAGCCCATCTCGTTCGCCACCTTCGTCTTGAACACGTCGGTGGCGGTCGTCTCCTCGCAATCCTGCACCGCGACCGCGTTCGCGCAGATCAGCACCACCGCCAGGAAGCCGTTCATCGGGACGCTCCGCCGCCACTCTCGCGAAGGTGGGGTGCGGCCTATCGAAGCCAAGCGGGCCTGCGACCTTGGTCCGGGTCTGCGGCGCCCGCGCGGATCACGCGAAAGGGGATGCCACGCCGCGGGATCGGCGTAGACTCGGCGCTTCTCGGAGGAAACGCCCATGAACCCCCTTCTCCGCGGCCTCGCCGCCGCCCTGTCCCTCTCGCTCTGCCTCGGTGCGGCGCAGGCCGCCGGGAGCCGCGAATCGTTCCGCGCGCGGCTCGACGCGGCGAGCGAGGTGCCGGCCACCGACAGCAAGGGCACCGGCGAGGTTACGGCGACCTACGATCCGGGCACCAAGACGCTGAGCTGGAAGGGCAGCTATGCCGGCCTGACCGGCCCGGTCACGGCCGCGCATTTCCACGGACCGGCGGAGGCCGGCAAGAACGCGGGCGTGCTCGTTCCGGTCACGGCGAGCGCGAGCCCCTTCGAGGGTTCGGCGCCCCTCGATGAGGCCAAGGCCGCCGACCTCCTGGCCGGCAAGCTCTACTTCAACATCCACACGGCACAGAACCCGAAGGGCGAGATCCGCGGGCAGGTCGAGCGCGCGCCCTGACGGCGCGGCCCCTCACCGGGCGAGGGTCGCCGGCTCCGCCGCGGCGTGGGAGGCCGCGGCGGAGACCCGCCAGACCGTGCCGCCGACATCGTCCGCGATGAGCAACCCGCCCTGATTGTCGACCGCGAGCCCGACCGGCCGGCCGCGGGCCTTGCCGTCCTCGGTCACGAAGCCGGTGACGACGTCCTGTGCCTTGCCGGAGGGGCGACCGTCCGTGAAGGGCACGTAGACGACCTTGTAGCCGTTGAGCGGCTGGCGGTTCCAGCTCCCGTGCTCGCCCACGAAGGCGCCGCCCCGGTAGGCATCGGGCAGGCCGGAGGCGGGCGCGAAGGCCATGCCGAGCGGCGCCACGTGCGAACTCAGCGAGTAATCGGGCTTGATCGCCTGCGCCACGAGGTCGGGGCGCTGCGGCATCACCCGCGGGTCGACATTCGCGCCCCAGTAGCTGTAGGGCCAGCCGTAGAAGCCGCCGTCCTTCACCGAGGTCATGTAGTCCGGCACGAGGTCGGGGCCGAGCTCGTCGCGCTCGTTCACCACGCACCACAGCACCTTGGTCTGCGGCTCGAAGGTCAGGCCGTTCGGGTTGCGCAGGCCGGTCGCGAAGAGGCGGTGCGCCCCGGTCGCCCGGTCGATCTCCCAGATCGCCGCCCGGTCCTTCTCCGCGTCGAGACCGTTCTCGGTGACGTTGCTGTTCGAGCCGACCCCCGCGTAGAGCTTGGCTCCGTCGGGGCTCGCGGTCAGGCTCTTCGTCCAGTGGTGGTTGATCTGGCCGGCCGGCAGCTCGGTGAGCTGGGTGCCCGGCGCATCGATGCGGGTGTCGCCCTCCTTGTAGGGATAGCGCATCACCGCGTCGGTATTCGCCACGTAGAGGTCCGTTCCGACCAGAACCATGCCGAAGGGCGAGTCGAGGTGGTCGAGGAGGACGCTGCGCTGGGTCGCCGCGCCGTTGGCGTCGGCGCCGCGCAGCAGGGTGATGCGCTGGCCGGGCTGCTCGGGCGTGTGGGACTTCCGCTCCAGCCAGCCCATGATGATCTCCTTGGGCCGGTGAATGGGCGGGGTCGGCCCGCCGCTCTCGGCCACCAGGACGTCGCCGTTCGGCAGGACCGTGACGGAGCGCGGGTTCTTCAGGCCGGTCGCCAGCGCCTGGATCTGCAGCCCGGCGGCGACCTGGGGCTTCTCGCCCTCCTTCCAGCCCACCACCGACGAGACGTGCATGGGGGGCAGCAGGTACTGGTGGGGTGCCGGCAGCACCGGGTCCGGCCCAACCTGCTGCTGCGGATCCATGGCCTCCGGCCCGCAGGCCGCGAGGGGAAGGAGCGTCGCGCCGACGAGGGCGACGTGGAGCAGGCGAAGGCTCATGCGCGGACCTCCGCGTTCGCTCGCGTTCCGACTCCGTGGCGGTAAACCATGGCCCAGCCGCTCCAGCCGGTGACGACGAGGATCAGCACGACGGCCGCCGAGAGGGCGAGGCCGGTCGGCACCACCGACGTGTAGGCGTCGCGGCTGTGCACGAAGGCGTTCACGATCGCCAGGACCAGCGCCACCGCGTTGCCCAGGGAGTGGATCTTGGCGGGGCGCAGGCGCCGGATGCGCCGGTCGCCGGCATAGTCGATCACGCCCGCGAGCGCCGCCAGGGCCGCGAAGACGAGCCCGATGGCGAGGAGCCACGCGGAGAAATTCGCCCACTGCATGTCCGCGGTCCACCAGTAGGCGATGTCGGTGACGAGCGTCCCGACGAAGCACACGATGGGCACCGGCACCAGCATCGGGTGGATCGGGTGGCCGCTCACCGCGGCCGTGGAATGGGGAGTGTCGTCGGGCACGGTGGCGTCCTCGCCGCGGGAGCGTCCGCCCCGCGCCCGGACTACCGACGATGCGCCGAAATGTTCCTCATCGGCGCCGGGCGCTCACGATTCCGGCGTGATCCCGCTCCGGTCGAGCTTCGCCAGCGCCTCCGCCACCGTCTCGCCCCCGATCACGAGGTCGGGCGCGATCTCCGCCAATGGGACCAGCACGAAGGCGCGCTCGCGCACGAAGCGGTGGGGCAGCACCAGGCGCTCGTCGTCCACGGCGGCACCGGCGACGTGCAGCACGTCGATGTCGATCACCCGCGGACCCCAGCGCCGCGCGCGCACCCGGCCGAGCCGCGCCTCGATGGCGAGGCACGCGTCGAGGAGAGCGTGGGGCGCCAGATCCGTCTCGGCCGCCACGGCCGCGTTGAGGAACCAGTCCTGGTCCGTGTCGCCCCAGGGGGGCGTCCGGTAGAAGCGCGAGCGCCTCGTCACCGCGAGGCCCGGCGTCGCGTCGAGCGCCGCGATCGCGCGCTCCAGCATCGCCGCCTTGTCGCCGAGGTTGCTGCCGAGGCCCAGATAGGCGGTCGTCACGCCCGCGCCCTCGTGATCTCGACGGAGACGCCGTCGAGGATGGCCGGGACCGGCGCGCTCGGCTTGTCGACCCGCACGGTGATCGCCTGCAGGCGCGGGAACCGCGCCAGCGCCTCGGACGCGACGGTCTCGGCCAGGGCCTCGATCAGGCGGTAGCGCCGCCCGGTGGCGATGGCGGTGGCGAGCGCCGCGAGGTCGGCGTAGCTCACCGTGGCGGCGATGTCGTCCCGCTCCCCGGCCTCGCGCAGGTCGAGGCGCGCGTCGAGGGTGAGGTAGAAGCGCTGGCCGAGGCTCTTCTCCTCCTCCAGCACCCCGTGATGGGCGAAGACGGCGAGGCGGTGGACGAGGATGCGGTCCGTCATCAGCTCCGGTCCCGCCGCAGGATGGCGTCGATCACCTGGCAGGCTTCGACATGGGCGCGCACGTCGTGGGCGCGCAGGATGTCGGCGCCGAGCGTCGCCGCGACCGTGTGGGCGGCGATCGAGCCGAACAGCCGGTCGGCCGGCGCGGTGGCGGTGTTGTGGATGCGCCCGAGCAGCGACTTGCGCGAGATGCCGACCAGGATCGGGAAGCCGAGGCCGCGCAGCTCCGGCAGGCGCCGGACGGCGTCGAGATGCTGCTCCCAGCTCTTGCCGAAGCCGATGCCGGGATCGAGCACGATGTCGCGCTCGGGAATGCCGGCCTGCGCCGCGATGGCGAGCGAACGGTCGAAGAACCGCTTCATCTCGTCCACGATGTCGAGGCTCGGGTCGGGGCTCTCGCGGTTGTGCATGACGATGACCGGCGCCCCGTGGGCGGCGGCAACGCGGGCGATGTCGGGCTCGCGCTGCAGGCCCCAGACGTCGTTGACGATGCGGGCGCCGGCCTTGAGCGCAACCTCCGCGGTCGAGGCCTTGTAGGTGTCGATCGAGATCGGCACCGGGCAGTGCGGGGCGACCGCCCGGAGGATCGGCAGGATTCGGGCCTGCTCCTCCTCCGCCGGGACCGGCGTGTGGCCCGGCCGGGTCGATTCCCCGCCCACGTCCAGGATGGCGGCGCCCTCGCTCACCAGGGTGGCGGCCTGGGCCTCGGCGGCCTCCTGGCTCTGGAAGCGCCCGCCATCCGAGAAGGAATCCGGGGTGACGTTCAGGATGCCCATGACCAGCGTGCGGCGCCCGAGATCGGGCAGCAGGGCGGCGAGGGCGGAAGACGGCGCGGACACGGGCACCTCGGCGGCAGTGGCGCGGGCGGGTCTCCGCGCTTACGCCGGATCGCCGCCGGGGTGCAACGGCGCCGCCCCCACCCGAGCGGAGGATTGACGCCGGGCGCGACTCGGGCCAGGAGCCCGTGCATGACCCGCCGCCTTCCCACCGGATCGTATTACGCGCCGCTCCCCTGAGCGGTGGTGCGCGTCATGCCCAGCCGCTGCGTCGTCGGCGGCTCGCACCCTACAGGATGACCGTCGGCCCGCCTCACCCGCGAGGAACCCGTGTCGTCCCGTTCGCTCCATGCTCCTCTTCCCGTCGGCCTGATCGGCTTCGGCGCCTTCGGGCAGCTCATCGCGCGCCATCTCGCGCCGCACCTGCCCGTGCTCGCCCACGATCCGTTCCTACCGCCTGAGGCTTTCGGCGACGGAATCCGCCGGGTCGACCTCGCGCAGGCGGCCGACTGCCCGGTGGTGATCCTGGCGGTGCCGGTCTCGGGCCTGCGCGCGGTGCTGCGGGACCTCGCGCCGCACCTGCGTCCGGGCACCCTCGTGGTCGATGTCGGCTCCGTGAAGGTGATCCCGGTCGCGATCATGCGGGAGGAATTGCCGCCGGACGTGGAGATCCTGGCGACGCACCCGCTCTTCGGGCCGCAGAGCGCGCGCGACGGGCTCGCCGGGCTGAAGGTCGCGTTCTGCCCGATCCGCGGCCGCCGGGGCCTGCGGGCGGCCGCCTTCTTGCGGCGGGTCCTGGGCCTGACCGTGCTGCGCACCACCCCCGAGGCGCATGACCGCGAGGCCGCGACGGTCCAGGGTCTCACGCATCTCGTGGCGCGGGTGCTGGTGGCGATGGAGCCGCTGCCGACCCGGATGACGACCCGCAGCTTCGAATTGCTGATGCGGGCCGTCGACATGGTGCGGCACGACGCGCCCGAGGTCTACGAGGCCATCGAGCGGCAGAACCCCTTCGCGCCGGAGGTGCGCCGCCGCTTCCTCGACCTCGCGGCGCGGATGGATGCGGAGGCGGCCGGGCCCGGGGCGGAGGAGCGCGGGCCGCCACCGACCGCCTCGCTCTCGGTGGGACGGCCGCTCCGGCCTTGAGACGCGTGAAGGCGAGCGGTGCTCCGGCCGGGCCGCGCGGAGACCTTCAGGGAGGTGAGGCGGGCTTCGGCCCGACGATGGTGCCAATCGCCACCGAACATGGCGGATCGCCGGCCATGCTGGCGACGGCCATCGCGGCGCGTCCGCATCGGCTGCTCAACGTCCGCGCACGAGGCTTGACGCGCGCGGCGCCTTCTCTCTCTCGGACTCGCGGAATCGCGACACCATCGCGTCGCGGCCTCGGGCGCGATGAGCGTCGCCCAGGGCGCGTGCCCAGGGCTGTCCGCTCCTCGAGGCGCGAGCGCAACCCGGGCAGCGATGGCCGCGCCTCATGGGGCCGGGGAGCCGGCCCGCGCCGCCGACGCTTTGGCGAGGATGCTCTTGGCAACGACGACGGAACGCAGCTCGGCCGGCCGGACGGGCTTCGACAGGATCGGCATGTCCGGCGCGCCCAGCTCCTCGCGCACCCGCGCCTCGTCGTGCCCGCTGATCACCACCACGGGGATGTCGTGCCCCGCCAGGCGCCTCACCGCCGCGATGCATTCGGCCCCCGTCACGCCGTTGCCGAGGTCGAAATCGGTGATGAGGAGGTCCACGTCGGCCAAGGCCGCCGGAATGCCCGGCTCGGCCTGGACCTCGCAGCCCCATTTGCGCAGCAGGCTGGCGGTTGCCGTGAGCACGGCCTCGTCGTCCTCGATCAGCAGCACCCGCAATCCGCGGATCGCGGCGGGCGGGTCGAGCCGGCGCCCCTCGTCCTCGGGGACCGGCGCCCGGACGGTCGGGAGGTTGCCGAGGGTGACGCAGGTGCCCCGGCCCGGGACCGAGCGGAGCACGACCTCGACATCCAGGATCTCACCCAGGCGACGCACGATCGGCAGGCCGAGACCGACTCCTTCGAGATCGCGGTCGCCCCGGTGGCGGACCTGGTAGAACTCGTCGAAGATCCGCGCCTGGTGCTCCACCGGGATGCCGGGGCCGCGGTCGAAGACCTGCACGGCGAGGCGGCCGTTCCGCCGCCGGCGGCAGGCGATCAGGATCGGCCGGCCGGGCGCGTACTTGATGGCATTGTTGACGATGTTCTGGAGCATCGTGGTGAACAGCGCCCGGTCGGTCTGCACGACGAGGCGGCAGGGGCGGCTGCGCAAGCGGGTGCCGGCGAGCTGGGCCGCCTCCGAGTTCTGCCGCCGCACGTCCTCGACGATGTCGCCGATTGCCACCGGTTCGAAACGGGGTCGGACCTTGCCGCTGTCGAGGGTCGAGATGTCGAGGAGCGACTTGAACAGCCGCGACACGCTCTGGAGGGAGCGGTCGATATTGTCGACCATCCGCAATTCGGCCGGCCCGAGCTGGCCGTCGCGCAGGCAGGCGGTGAACAGGCTGATGGCGTGGATCGGCTGGCGCAGGTCGTGGCTCGCTTGCGCCAGGAAGCGCGACTTGGACAGGCTCGCCTCCTGCTCGCGGGCATAGGCCTCGCGCAGGCGCTCGAGCAGGCCGTGGATGTAGGCCGGCACCAGGAGCGTGGTGAGGACGAGCGTCGCGACCATGAACGGGTTGTCCCGCCAGTAGGCGCTGCAGCCGGTCGTGACAGCGATCGATGCCAGGGCAGCGAGCGTCGAGAGCTTGAGCGAGGCCGCGCCGTAGCGCAGCCCGTTGCCGACGATCATCCGCAGGACGATGGCGTAGAGCGGGAGGAACGGCGCCCCGCCGATGGACATCGTGTAGGTGATGCCGCCGAGGTCGAGGGCAAAGGCGACGGCCCGCCGCCGTTCGTTGTCGCTCGGATGCCGGGAGATCCAGGCATAGAGCGCAGCCGTCACGAGCCAGTGTGCCGTCACCAGGACGGCGACGATGCGCAGCTCCGGCGGGCCGATCCCGGCGAGTGCCTGCGGCACGACGTAGAGGACCATGCATCCCATGGCGACGAGGCGGATGAGGGTCTGCGCCCTCTCGCTGTCGGCCTTCTCGCCCGGCCCGTGTCCCAGCCCCGTCATCGCCGGGCCGCGCCGTTCCCTGCGGGCGCCTCCGCCCCGACCGGCCGGGTTTCGCCCGATTCCGTCATCGCTCCCGCCCGACTGCCCCGCATCGATGTCCGGGCGGCTCTGACACAGGCCTTGCCGGGCCGACACTAGGACAGGTGTACGATCCGCCGCGGCGGCACGACGGTCCCCTCCACGCTCACGACGCCGCCCAGGCCGGCATTGGCCGCCTTGGCGGCGGCGGCAGCGCGGGACGTGACGTCGAGGGCGCGCAGGAGTGCCGAGACGTGGATGCGAACGGTGAAGGGCGAGATGTCGAGCTCGCGACCGATCTCCTTGTTCGACCGCCCCTGCGCGACGAGGCGCAGGACGTCGCGCTGGCGCTGTGTCAGGGGAGGGAGGCTTCCTGGAGCCGTGGACAGCTCCGACCGCGGGTTGCGCCGGATGACGAACTCGCCCTCGCGCACCGCCGAGATCGCCTGAGCGATCTCGGCCGCGGGCAGCGACTTGGCGATGAATCCGTCGGCCCCCTCGGCCATGACGGTGCGGATCAGCGCTTCGTCCTCGACCATCGATACGACGATGATCGAGGTCTTCTGGAACTCCTCGCGCAGCCCGCTGATCGACCGCTGCGGATCCAGGCCGGGGAAGAGCAGGTCGAGGAAGACGGCCTGCGGCGGCGGGCCTGACCGTGCGAGGGCCAGGACCTCCTCCATGGTGTCGGCCTCCCGCACCAGGGTGTGCGGGTAGAGCCGCTCGGCGATGTGCCGCATCCCTTGGCGAAACAGCGGATGGTCGTCCGCGACGATGACGGCCTCGATCGTTCGGACGGTCATTCCCATGCCGATCGCCTCATCGCACGCGCACTCCACGCTGCCGGGCTGGGCGGCCACGATGCACGCGGGCAGCGAGCCCGCGTGATCCAGGCACGCATACCGTAAGGACGCTTGCCCGCGCTCCATAGGACATACGGACTGGTAAGCCGCTTTCCCGCACCTGTCCAGCAACATCTCGCAGGGTAAGTACAGGTGATTGGTCGGGACTTTTGAACAATTTCAATCTGTTCGTCGGGCGTATCGCCGGCGGAGAAGGGCGTTGCGGCCGGATGATCACGATCACGGTTTATGGGCACGCGGCGAATGTCGGATCACGAGTGCACGATTCTTGAGCAAAAATCTCTAGCACGCGCAGAAGGCTTTGGCGCAACGGATTTCGCGTCGGCTCGCGCCGCAGACGGCCGCACCTCGCCCGGCGTGAACGCACCCGCGAGGCCGCACCTGCCTCTGGGACGCGTGACGGCGATCGTCCTGCCGCCCCATCCGGTCTCGGCGGCGAGCGCAGCAACATTCCCGATGGCGGCAGAGGGCAGGCTGACCTTGGAGCGGATGCCCCTCACCGGTGATGCCCTTCGGAATCCCCTGCCCCGATCGAGGGGGCCTCAAGCCCCCTCGCGCTCACACAGGGTCCGGCGAGCGTCGTTCGGGTCCCTTGGTCATGGGGCCGACTTGGTGGCCAGAAGCCTACTTGGCCCAGTAGCTCCCGCTGCCAAACGGAGAGCTCCAGTAGTTGTAGCTCTGACCGCCCGCGACAGGAACTTCACCCGCCGAGAAGCCGCCGAGCTTGAACTCGAAGCCGACGATTTTTCCGCCGTTCCAGTAGAGCTTGCCGCCGCTGACGTGATCGATCTCGTGCGGTTCCAGCTCGCGAACGGAGGTCTCGTCTTCCATGACGCGTTGAGGCGCGTTCGACATGATTGAACTCCTGGTCCGATCAGATACGAAAAAGTCTGCTGCACTTGCTTTTGCAGTCGGCGCCGACAGACCGTGTTCGATCTAAGCAATACGTAGATCGCCTCGCAATAACACACCTGTGCTAGTCGAACGCCTCGCGCAGCTGCCTTACGGAGGCGCGTCGGATCGGCTCGCACGCATGCGCAGAGAGTGATTTTGTTCTCGTTCAATCGGATCAGGTTGTTTTTTCTCCGAGCGAGACTGGCGACGGCCGGGGGACGGTCCCGGAGCGGCATGGTTCGGGAGGCGTCGGCCACGCGTGCCCGGCCCGGCAGCGGAACGCTCTTCCGGCCCGAATCCGTCGAGAGCCGGCGGGATTCCTGGCTCGGACATCCCCGCGTCGTCCGCGCGATGCCTGTCACGGGCTTCGCGGTGGCCTCGCTCGTCCTCGCCCTCTGCATTCTGGCGTTCCTGGTGTTCGGGCAATACACGCGGCGCGTGCCCGTCACCGGCCTCGTCCTGCCGCCCGACGGCCTGACCCGGCTCGCCGCCCCCCAATCCGGCTGGATCGCGGAGATCAAGGTCGCGGAGGGGCAGCTCGTCCGGCGCGGGGACGTGCTCTATGCCCTGCGCGTCGACAGCACCACGTCCCTCGGCGACACGCAGGGCGCGGTGGCCTCGCTGCTGCGCGCCAAGCGCGACGAATTGCAGGGCGCGCTGGCGCGCCGCGAGAAGCTCGACCTCGCCGAGAAGCAGGGCCTGACGGACCAGGCGCAGCATCTCGACCGCGAACTCGCCGAGATGGATACGCAAATCGGGATCCTGGAGCGCTTCGCCGACGAGCTCGAGGTGATGGCCCAGCGGCAGCAGAAATGGCTCGATCGCGGCCTGAGCCGGTCGGCCGATTACGAGAGCCGGCTCCAGGCTTACAATGCGCAGAAGGCGCAAGTCCTGGCGCTCCGGCGCGAACGCCTCCAGGCCGAGGGGCGCCTCAACGAGGTCAGGACGCGGCTCGCCAGCTTCGATCTCCAGAGTCTCGCCGGGCGGAGCGAGATCCGCCAGCAGATCCTCGATCTCGACGGCCGGATCTCCGAGAGCGAGGCGCGGCGCGAATTGCGCATCGAGGCGCCGCGCGAGGGCATCGTGACCGGCATCAGCGCCTCGGCGGGGCAGGCCGTGGTCGCGGGCGCCCCGCTCCTGACCATCGTGCCCGCCGGCAAGCCGCTCGTCGCGCAGCTCCTGGCGCCGAGCAGCGTCATCGGCTTCCCGCGGGACGGCGCGCGCGTCCTCCTGCGCTACCGGGCCTTTCCCTACCAGAAGTTCGGACAGTATCCCGGGCACATCGTCTCGGTGTCCCGCGCCAACCTGCGGCCGGAGGAGGTCGCGCAGATCGCGGGCGGCACCGGAAGTGGCAGCGGTCCGAGCTTCTACCGGGTGACGGTGGTGCCCGATGAGCCCTTCGTCCGCAGCTACGGGCGTACCGAGTCGCTTCAGGCCGGCATGCAGGTGGACGCGCATCTCCTGGGCGAGACGCGGCCGCTCTACCAGTGGATCCTGGAACCCCTCTACGGCCTGCGCGCGGCGGTCGCCGCCCCGCCCGGACCCGCCTCATGACCGCGTTCGACCAGCGCTTGCGCACCGCCCTCCATCTCGGGCCCTCGACTCCCGTGATCCTGCAGGCGGAGGCGGCCGAGTGCGGCCTGGCCTGCCTCGCCATGGTGGCGGCCTTTCACGGCCATCGCCTCGACCTGCAGGCGCTCCGCAGCCGCTTCGCGATCTCGATGAGGGGCGCGACCCTGCGCGATCTCATGCGGGTCGGCACCGCGCTTCGCCTGAGCACCCGAGCCCTGAAGCTCGACATTCCCGACCTGGCCTCCTTGCGCCTGCCCTGCATCCTGCACTGGCAGCACAACCACTTCGTCGTCCTGACCCGGGTCGGCCCCCGCGCGGCGGTGATCCACGATCCCGCCTGCGGGCGACGCACGGTGCCGCTCGCCGAACTCTCGGCCAAGTTCACCGGGATCGCCCTCGAACTCTGGCCGACGGAGCAATTCGAGCGCAAGCGGGAGCGCGCCAGCATCTCGGTCGTGGATCTCGTCCGCCGCACGGCGGGGCTCGGCCGCGCGGCGTTGCAGATCCTCGCGATCTCGGTCCTGCTCGAGATCACCGTGCTGACGATGCCGATCGGCTTCCAGCTCGTGCTGGACGAGGTCGTGGTGGCGGCCGAACCCGATCTCCTAACGCTGATCTGCATCGCCCTCGTGCTGCTCCTGGTGCTCCAGGTCGCGGCAGGCTTCGCCCGCAGCTGGGCGACGATGCTGATCGGCACGAACCTAATGATGCAATGGAAGGCGGCCCTGTTCGACCGGCTGGTGCGCCTGCCCCTCGCGTTCTTCGAGAAGCGCCATGTCGGCGACATCGTCTCGCGCTTCGGCTCGCTCGACGCGATGCACCGCACCCTGACTACGCGGGCAGTGCAGGCCCTGCTCGACGGCGTCATGAGCCTCACCCTGGTCGTCATGATGGGGCTCTACGGCGGCTGGCTCCTCGCGCTCGCGCTCGTCAGCGTCGGCCTCTACGTGCTGCTGCGGGTCCTCGCCTACGCGCGCTACCGGGAGATCTCGGAGGCGGCGATCGCCCACGGGGCGATGGAGAGTTCCCACCTCATGGAGACGGTGCGCGGCATCGCCAGCGTGAAGACCCTCAACCTGGAATTCTGGCGCCGCGATACCTGGATCAACCACATGGCGCAGAAGCTGAACGCCGAGCTGCGCGTCCAGCGGTTCGATGCCTGGTTCCAGGCCGCCAACACCGCCTTGTTCGGGCTCGACCGCATCGCGATGATCTTCGTCGGCATCCTGGCCGTCCTGGGGGATCGCCTGTCGGTCGGCATGGTCGTGGCGTTCCTGGCCTACAAGGACCAGTTCGCCAGCCGCGTCGGGACCTTCGTCGAGACGATGCTGCAGTTCCGGATGCTGTCGCTCCACGGCGAGCGGCTCGCCGACATCGCCCTCGGCGAGCCCGAGGAGCGGCGGGGCGGCGCGCCGGTGCTCGGCCGGCAGGCGCGCGCGGCGAGCCGGCTGGAGGTGCGCGACCTGCAGTTCCGCTATGCCGACGGCGAGCCCGACATCCTGTCCGGCCTCAGCTTCGCCGTCGAGCCGGGCGAGTGCCTGGGCATCGCCGGCCCGTCGGGATGCGGGAAATCCACGCTCCTGAAGATCCTGGCGGGCCTCTCGGCGCCGAGCGGCGGCCAGGTCCTCCTCGACGGCCTGCCCCTGTCGGCGACGGGGCTGTCGGCCCATCGTGAGCGCGTCGGCTGCGTCCTGCAGGACGACCGGCTGTTCGCGGGCTCGATCTTCGAGAACATCGCCGGCTTCGACCCGGAGGCGGACCCGCAATGGGTGATCGCCTGCGCGCGGTTCGCCGCCATCCACGACCAGATCGTGCAGATGCCGATGGGCTACGAGACCCTGGTCGGGGACATGGGCAGCGTCCTGTCGGGCGGGCAGATGCAGCGGATCGTGCTCGCCCGCGCGATCCACCGCCGCCCCGGCCTTCTCCTCCTCGACGAGGCGACGAGCCACCTCGATCCGGCCAGCGAGCGGGCGATCAACGAGGCGGTGCGCAAGCTGCCCATGACCCGCATCGTCATCGCCCATCGCGAGGGGACGCTCGCCCTCTGTGACCGGGTCCTGACCTTTGGCCGGAGTGCCGCGATCGCGGATCGCCAGCGCGAGAGCGCGTGAACGGGCTTCTGTGGTGAGAGGAGCGTCCTTCTCACCTCCGCCCGGCGATCTCCTGCGATCACCGCGCCGCGTCCTCTGGCGTGAGCGATGCTCCCGGGGCACCTTCCGGGCCTGCCCCGGGGTGTGATCCGCCGGTCCCCGTTTCGGACCCGGGATGCGGCTGCCCGGACCTGACCTCGGGCTTGAGCCGGAGCGTGGGCACCGCTCCCCCGCCAGGCGCGCCGACCGGATCCAGCTCGTCTTTCTGCACGTCACCGGACTGTGCTTGTTCACCGAGCGGCTGCAGGACGGCCGGTTCCGCCGGCCCAAGGCCCAAGACGGGGTGGTGCGGTTCATGGCGGCCGAGCTGCAGGCCCGGCTCGAAGGCCTGGACCGGAGGCGGGTGAACGGGCCGAGGGAGGTGATCGCACCGGCCCGCTGGGTCTCACGTGACAGAATCGCCACGTCGCCGAGTCGGAAAGCGGCGTGGAGCACCATGGCGTGATCGCGTCACTGATCGGAACCTGCACTCCCGCCGGTGCCGAGCCGTGCGCGGACCGTGCCGAGATGGTCTTCCGCATCGGTCAGGGGGATCTCGACAGCTGTGTCGGCGACCTGCCGCCTTGGGTCACGCCGCAGCCGTGGCCGTGAACGACCGCTCACACCTGACACCACTCGACCCATGTTTCAATCCGTGCTCCCGCGAGGGAGCGACGTGACCACACTAGGGTTTAGACCCAAGGGCTTCCCGCCGCCGAAACTCAGAAGTCAGCCTGTCACCAATGTGCTCAAAGTGGCCTCGCCCTACTGGCGACCCTGGCTGAAGCCCGAGTTCCGCTGTGCGTGTCGCAAAGATTTTGGCCGCAGAATATCATGCTCCCGGCAGAGGCGCACACTGGCCCGATGAGGCGAACTCAGGCCCGTCAAACCGCTTCAGCGACCTCGTCGGCGGGGGTGGGCAGGCATTGTAACGCCCCGTTCGAAGGAGACTTTATGGGTCACTGAACGCTTGCGACATGCCCCCTGCAAGAAGGTGGGGATCTTCGAGCAGAGCTCTGCGGCGAGTGCCTGAAGCAGGAGATATTCTCCTCGCTCAAGGAGGCGCAGACCGGGATCGGTCTCTGGCAGAGGACCTACAACCGCGTCCGTCCGCATTCGTCGCTGGGCTACCGGTCACGCTCCCGGATCTGGCCTACTGGCTACCCATGGCAGTCGCCATGCAGTAGCCTCTCACCCGGCCCGGTCCAAAATACCGGTCATGTCAATTATACTGAATCACAGTCCATGCTGGAGACAACTAAGTGAATAAAGGAAATTCTATCCCAGAAACACACGATGGAGCTGATTATAAATTAGTCCTGAGTCATTTATCGAAAGCGATCGCGTGCAGAAAATATATGGAGATCGGAGTTTCAAGCGGAGATAATTTTCAGAATATAAAATGCGTGGAAGGCATAGGAATTGATCCTTCGTTTGAAATTTCTCGCAATATTACTGAAAATAAGAAGGTCGTTGTTTTGTACCAGACCACAAGTGATGAGTTTTTTGCAAGAAATAGATTGAGATTTATTTTTACAAGAAAAATCGATCTGGCTTTTTTGGACGGCATGCATCTCTACGAATTCCTACTGCGTGACTTCATGAATGTAGAATCAATTTCAGGTAAAAACTCTATTATCGCAATGCATGATTGTCTTCCGTTAAATACGATCATGGCAAGCCGCGACGCAAGCGAAGTGACAACGAAGAGCGAGAACACACGCTTCCCACATTGGTGGACTGGGGATGTCTGGAAGATAGTTCCTATACTCAGAAAGTACCGGCCAGATTTGAAAATCGAGCTATTGAATTGCTATCCGACTGGTCTCGTCGTCGTTAGAGGACTGAACCCAAGGTCAAGAGTATTGAAATCAAACTACGACTCAATAATAAGAGAATTCGATGCTATTGCAAATTCGACGGAGACTCTCTCTGAATTTTACAGGACGAATATTATTACTGATGCTAAAGCGCTTCTGGTAGATTTTTCCAAATGAGGTAAGCTGTATGATTGCCTTGTCCGCCGTCAGCACCCGTGAGACAGAGTCTTGCCCTTAACGGTCAAGGGTACCGGGAACGTTTCAATCCGCGCTCCCGTGAGGGAGCGACCGCCTCACTCTAACGCACGCCGCCACCACGCAAAACCCGGACGGTTGCGCGAACCCCACCACAACCCGGGACATGACCCCCTTCCCAAAGACTCCCAATCCGAATCCGTCCGAGGCTGCAAGCCCTTGCCGGCGCGCGAACCGTCGAGGGAGTGCCCGTGCGCTTCAGGTTCGCGCGACGTCCCGGCACGCCGGTCGCGGCTTGTGCCGTGGCGGGCCGGCACCACCCAATCGGGGGCATGGCAGCGGGCGGCCCAAGCCCATACATATGAACGCAAACAGAGAGCGGCGCAGCGAGACTGCCGCGTCCGCCGCGGGGAAGCGATGAGGAGTGCGCGATGATCCGAACCGCCTGGACACCGGCCCTTGCCGGTGCGGTCCTGTCCGCTCTCGCGGCGACCGCCGCATGGGCGCAGGAGGACGCGAAGGCCGAAGCCGCCTGGAGCGAATTGCGGCCCAGCGTCACCGGCGACCGGCCGATCCAGGACGGCGCGGGGGTGCTGGCGCTCGACACCCCCAAGCGTGCCGAGGACGCCGCTATCGTGCCGATCGGCATCCACATCGCCCTGCCGGATGGCGACACGCGCGCCATCAAGTCCCTGACCTTGGTCGTGGATGAGAATCCCTCGCCGGTCGTCGGCACCTTCACCTTCCCGACGCCGCAGCACCGGTTCGACCTCTCGACTCGGATCCGGGTCAACTCCTACTCCTTCGTGCGCGCCATCGCGGAGACGCAGGACGGCGCTCTCTACATGACCAAGGCCTACGTGAAGGCGGCCGGCGGCTGCTCGGCGCCCGCCGTGAAGGATCCGGCCGAGGCCAAGGCCAATCTCGGCAAGATGCGCTTCCGGGCCTTCGCGGAGCGCGGCGAGGCGCAGGTGCAGGTCCGCCACCCGAATTATTCGGGGCTGCAGATGGATCAGGTCACCCGGCTCTACACGCCGGCCTGGTTCGTGGAATCGATGAGCGTCCGCCAGGGCGAGACGCCGCTCTTCACCATGACGGGCGGCATCTCGGTGAGCGAGGACCCGACCTTCCGCTTCAGCTTCGCCGGCAACGGCGAGCCGGTAACGGTGGTGGCCAGGGACACCGAGGGCCACACCTTCACGCAGAGCTTCCCGGCCTCCGGCTCCTGATCAGGGCGGCGTGGGGCGCATCACGCCGTCGGCGCCGCGCGTGAGCGGCGCGGCCTGGATCGGCAGCGGCGCGCCCGGGGCCTCCTCGACGCTCACGCCCTCGCGCCAGCCGGGCGGGGCGATCGCCACGTAGCGGGCGAAGCCGCCGGTGCCGCCGAGGGGCTTGGCGAAGCCGATCACGATCAGCGCGCCGGCCTCTGGCACCTTGTCGAGATTCGTGACCCCCTCGGCCTGCGCGAAGTTGTTGTGCATCAGCCACGCCTCGCCCTCCAGGTTCGGCGTGGTGTCGGTGTCGAGCGGCTCGTGGCCGTGGAACAGGATCCTGCGCTCCAAGTGCAGCAGCTTCAGCGCCGCGAGGGCGACGCCCGGGAAGGGCTTGCGCCCGAAGCGCTCGGCATCGGCCCAGCGCTTCGACCAGTCGGAGCGAACCATCACGACGGCGCCCTCCGGGATGCGCCCGTGCCGCGCTTCCCAGGCGGCGACGTCCGCGACCTGAAGGTGGTAGCCCTCGTCGCGGGCGACCTGCGGCGTGATGTCGATGACCACGAGCGGGCGCAAAGCGTAGGTGGCCGGCAGGTCGCTGATCGTGGCGCCGAGAGGGTTCCAGTGGGCCGGCGGATCGAGCTGCGTGCCGTACTGGTCGGTGGTCAGGTCGTAGGCCGTCGCCACGAAGCCGTGCTTCTCGTAGGTGAAGGCCTCGCCCGCCTCGGCGAAGCCCTGGACCGCGCGGCCCGCCCGGGCGGCCTTGAATCGGGCCTGCGCGAAGCCCGGCCAGACCGGCTGGTCGGGCGCGAAGGCGTGGGTGAGGTCGATGTACTTCGCGCGTTTCAGGGCCGTGTCGTAGAGCGACCAGAGAGAGGTGTCGTCCGCGCGGGCGAAGCCGGGCAGGCCGAGAGCGAGGATCGCGATCGTCAGGGTTCGTCTCATCGCACGTCTCCGGGGAAGCGGGTCCGAGCGTGACGCAGCGGGAGGTCCGGCACAATCCGGCTTTTCCAGCCGAGGGCGGCCCTGCCTCCGGCCCGCCGCTGTGGCAGATTGCGCCCGCGGGAGGAGCGGTATGGGCTCGTTGCGGGTACGGTTCGGTCTTCTGGTCGGGAGCGCGGCCGCGCTGGTGATGCTCGCGGCGGTGGGCCTGTTCTGGTCCCTCGACGCGGCCGAGCGCACCCTCGACAGCACGCTCGAGGCACAGGTGCGGCTGGAGCTGATCGCCGAACTCTCCGGGCGCCTCACCGAGTACGGGCTCGCCGCCGTGGAGGCGGTGGGGGAGAATCCGAGCCGGCCCGAGCGCCTCGCCAATGCCCGCGACGAGGTGGACAAGGCGCTCACCGCCGTCGACGAGGGGCTGAGCAAGGCCATCGCCCGCAGCGACGCCATCGTGGACCGCACGCAATACGCCGCCCGCTCGCGGCCCCTGGCGCGCCTGCGCGCCGCCCGCGTGATGCTGGACCGGCAGGTGGCGCAGATCCAGCACGAGCCAGATCCGGGCAAGCGCGGCGACGCGATCCGGGGCGCCCTCAACGCCTTCGGGGCCGTCACCGGGCAGCCGCTGACCTTCCTGGTCGAGGCCGAGCGGCGCGGCGTCGAGAGCGCGGCCGGTCAGGTGCGGGACCTCGCGGTGCGGCTGCGCTCGCTCTCCCTCGGGGTAGCGGGGCTCGCGGTCGGGGTGCTGCTCCTCGTCCACCGCACGCTCACCCGCCCGCTCCTGCGGCGCATCGACGACATCCGCGCCGGCGCCGCCGCCATCGGCCGCGGCGAACTCGACACCCGTCTCACCGTCGCGACCCACGACGAACTCGGCCTGCTGGTGGCGGGCTTCAACCGCATGGCGGCGCGCCTGAAGCGGCGAGAGACCCGCGTCGCCGCCGACCGCGCCGCCCTCGAGGAGACGGTTGCCCGGGCCACCGCCGACCTGCGCGCGGCCAACAGCCGCCTGGAGGAGATCGACCGCTCGCGGCGGCGCTTCTTCGCGGATGTCAGCCACGAGCTGCGCACCCCGCTCACCGTCATCCTGGGCGAGTGCGACCTCGCCGCCCGCTCGCCCGAGACCCCCGACGCGTTCCGGCCGGTCATCGCCACCATCCGCAAGCGCGCGCTGCGCCTTCACCGGCGGGTCGGCGACATGCTGCGCATCGCGCGCTCGGAATCGGGCCAGATCGAGCTGGAGCGCAAGCCCGTCAGCCTCGCCGCGGTCCTCTCCGAGGCGGTGGAGAACTGCGCCACCGAGGCCGCGCGCCGCCGCATCGCCCTCGACTTCCACCCGAGCGAGACCGACGTCGAGGTCCAGGCCGATCCCGAGTGGCTGCGCCAGATCGTCGAGGGCCTGATCGACAACGCGCTGCGCCACGCCGCCGGGGCGACCCGCGTCTGGGTCTCCCTGGCGGAAGGCCGTGGCGGCGCCGAGGTGACGGTGGCCGATGACGGGCCGGGCTTCCCGGCGGAGGCCGAGACGCTGTTCGAGCGCTTCCGCCGCGGTGGCAATTCGTCTTCTGCACAAGGCTTCGGCATCGGTTTGGCCCTGGCGCGCTGGGTCGTCGAGCGCCATGATGGCGTCATCCGCCTCGGATCGGCCGGGGGAGAGGAGCGCGGCGCCCGGGTCACCCTGGTCCTGCCCGCGGAAGCCAGGGAGGATGCGGCGTGACGGCGCCCCAGGATCCGGCCGGCGGGACGGCCACCCGATGACGAGCGTCCTGGTGGTCGAGGATGACGGCGACATCCGGTTCATGCTGGCCCGCGGCCTGACGGCCGAGGGCTTCTCCGTGAACCTCGCGGGCAGCATCGACGAGGCGCTGGCCTCCGCTCGCGACCGGGTGCCGGAGGCGGTGCTCCTCGACATCATGCTGCCGGACGGCTCCGGCCACGAGGTCTGCCGCTCCCTGCGCGAGGGCGGCTACCCGGGAGCGATCCTGTTCCTGAGCGCCAAGGACGAGGTCAGCGACCGCGTCGACGGCCTCGCGGTCGGCGCCGACGACTACATCGTCAAGCCCTTCGTGTTCGACGAGCTGCTCGCGCGCCTGCGCACTCACCTGCAGCGCCGCCGCGCCGCGGGCGAGCCGCGCACCCTGGTGACGGCCGGGCGCCTCTCCCTCGACTCCGCCACCCGTCAGGTGCGGTTCGGCGAGGTCACCGCCCGCCTCACCCAACGCGAGGCGGAACTGCTCTCGGTGCTGATGGAGCGGGCCGGGCGGCCGGTGACGCGGGGCGACATCTTCGACCGGCTCTGGGCCAACCAGGGCGGCCTCTCGCTCAACGTCGTGGACGTCTACGTGGGCTACCTGCGCACCAAGCTCGGCGACGTCGCCCGGGCCGGGGGCCCCTCGATCGTGACCGTCCGCGGCCGCGGCTTCATGCTCGACCTGCACGAGCCCGGCTACCGCCAGTAACCTCTCGTTTGCCGCTCACGAAATTTTTTAGGGCGCGAGGTATCTTGCCCAAGGCCCTGCGGAATCGGCACAATAAGACCGGTTTGAGAGCCCGGACCAATGGGTGGGAGTCTCGCAGGCAAAATACCGCTTGCAACCATCGGGCGGATTGCCGATATATCCCGGGTGACAGAAAACACTGTCATCTCAACATCTTAGGTTTCTCTTATGAGGGGCCTGAGCAGCCTAGGAGAAGCGTCATGAAGTGGGCTCTGCCTGTTGTCGCCGAAGTCTGCGTCGGCATGGAAGTCACCTCCTACGAGTCGGCCGAGATCGATCCCTTCAACTAAGGGCTCGTCCGGCGCCTCCGGCGGTCTCGCCGCCGGGGGACCTTGTCTCGACCATCATCCCGAGGGGTAGCATCATGAAGTGGGCTCTGCCTGTTGTCGCCGAGGTCTGCGTCGGCATGGAAGTCACCTCCTACGAGTCGGCCGAGATCGATCCCTTCAACTGAGGGCTTCTCCGGCCGGAGGGTGGCGACGCGCTGACGTGAGAGGCTCATGCAGGCGATCATCCTCGGCTCCGCGGCGGGTGGCGGCGTTCCGCAGTGGAATTGCCGCTGCCCCAACTGCGCCATGGCCTGGGCGGGCGACGCCCGGGTCCGGCCGCGCACCCAGTCGAGCCTCGCCGTCTCGCCGGACGGAGAGACCTGGCTCCTGGTGAACGCCTCGCCGGACATCCGGCAGCAGCTCTTCGCGACCCCCGCCCTGCACCCGCGCCGCTCCCTGCGGCACTCCCCGATCGGGGCGGTGCTGCTCACGAACGGCGACGTCGACCACGTGGCGGGCCTGCTGACTTTGCGCGAGAGCCAGCCCTTCCGGCTCCACGCCACCCGCAACATCCTCGAATCGGTCTCCGCCAACCGCGTCTTCGACGTGCTGGCGCCCGAGCACGTCTCGCGGCGGGAGGTGGCGCTCGACGCGCCCTTCGAGCCGGTGGCGGGCCTGACCGTGACCCTCTTCGCCGTGCCCGGCAAGGTGCCGCTCTGGCTGGAGGAGGGCACGCCCGAGATCGGCGCCGAGACCGAGACCACGGTCGGCGCGATGATCGAGGCCGGGAGCCGGCGCCTCGCCTACGTGCCGGGCTGCGCCCGCGTGACGGAGGACCTGCGGCGCCGCCTCGCTGGCGCCGACCTGCTGCTCTTCGACGGCACCGTCTTCCTCGACGACGACATGATCCGCGCCGGGGTCGGGACCAAGACCGGCTGGCGCATGGGCCACGTGCCGATGACCGGGGAGGGGGGCTCGATCGCCGGCCTCGCCGCGGTGCCGATCGGGCGGCGGGTCTTCGTGCACATCAACAACACCAATCCGGTGCTGGTGGAGGAGTCGGAGGCGCGCCGCGCGGTGGAGGCCGAGGGCTGGACCGTGGCGCATGATGGACTGACGCTGACGGTCTGAGCGTGGCCGCGACGACGCCGGGCGAAAGGGCGGGCGCGCGAACCCTCCCCCCTCTGCGGGGGAGGGTGGCGAACGGAGTGAGCCGGGAAAGGGGAACCACGCTTCAAGATGTGGCGCCCTGCACCACGGTCCAGCCCGCTTCGGAAGCGTGGGTCCCCTCTCCCGCCCGGCTCCGCCGGGCACCCTCCCCCGCAGAGGGGGGAGGGTGGGGCGGTGGTGGGCCATAAGTACAACTTAAGTACAGGAGCGCTTGCCGCGAGGAGTATTCATCTCTCCTTGATCCACCGCAAAGCATGTCGGCCGCGCCATATGCGATCAGCGCAGATCCGGCGCGCGGGATCATCCGATCCGACATCGACATCACCGGCCGGATTGCCAGGAAAGTGAAGGGCCGAACCCTTGACCGGCGCGGCGGGAGCCGCCACCTCGGCTCCGGGAGGAACGGAGCCGCTAGCGCTTCGAACGATCATCAGAAGGCCACCGACCCGCCATGTCCGCAGCCCTGTCCCTCACGCTCCCGACCGCGCCCCAGCCCGATGACGGGCGCCTGCTCTCGCCCGCCGACCTGGAAGCGGCGCTCCGCGACATCGGCGCCCGCCGCTACCACAACCTGCACCCGTTCCACCGCCTGCTGCACGACGGCAAGCTCGACAAGGATCAGGTCCGGGCCTGGGCGCTCAACCGCTACTATTATCAGGCGATGATCCCGGTGAAGGATTCGGCGATCCTCGCCCGGATGCCCGACGCGACCCTGCGGCGGATCTGGCGCCAGCGGATCGTCGACCACGACGGTGACCATGAGGGCGACGGCGGCATCGAGCGCTGGCTGAAGCTCGCGGAGGGCGTCGGCTTCGACCGGGCCTACGTGACCTCGACGAAGGGCATCCTATCCGCCACCCGCTTCTCGGTCGAGGCCTACGTGCATTTCGTCGCCGAGCGCTCGCTCCTCGAAGCGATCGCGTCGTCACTCACCGAGATGTTCTCGCCGACGATCATCTCCGAGCGCGTCGCCGGCATGCTCAAGAACTACGACTTCATCACCAAGGAGACGCTCGCCTATTTCGACAAGCGTCTCACCCAGGCGCCCCGCGACGCGGACTTCGCCCTCGACTACGTGAAGCAGCACGCGACCACGCCGGCCCTGCAGCGGCAGGCGATGGACGCCCTGATCTTCAAGTGCACCGTGCTGTGGACGCAGCTCGATGCGCTCTACTTCGCCTACGTGTCGCCCGGGATGATCCCGCCGGATGCGTGGCGCCCGGGCGAGGGCCTGGTGGAGGGCCGCGCGTGAGCCTGACCCCCGACGACGTGCCGCGCCTGCCGCGGGGCGTGCGGATGCGCTTCGACGGCGTGCGCGGCGCCCACGTGCTGCTCGCGCCCGAGCGCACCTTCGACCTCGACCAGAACGCCGTGGCTGTCCTGTCGCTGGTCGACGGCGCGCGCAGCATCCGAGAGATCGCCCGGATGCTGTCCGAACAGTACGATGCGCCCGCGAGCGTGATCGAGCCCGACGTCATCACCATGCTGGACGGGCTCGCGGAGAAGCGCGTGCTGGAGACGACACCCGCCGCCTGAGGCGGCGCGAGGATCCCCCGATGAACGCCGTCACCCCGACCCTTCCGGCCCCGATCGGGCTCCTCGCGGAGCTTACCCATCGCTGCCCGCTGCGCTGCCCCTATTGCTCGAACCCGCTCGACCTCGACAAGCGCTCGACGGAGCTCGACACGGCGACGTGGCAGCGGGTGCTGGCGGAGGCGGCGGCGCTGGGCGTGCTCCACGTCCACCTGTCGGGCGGCGAGCCCACCGCCCGGCAGGACATCGTCGAGATCACCAAGGCCTGCGCCGATCTCGGCCTCTACTCGAACCTCATCACCTCGGGCGTCGCCGGGGCGCTCGCCAAGCTCGATGCCCTCTCCGAGGCCGGGCTCGACCACGTGCAGCTGTCGATCCAGGCGGCCGAGGCGGGCAATGCCGAGAGGATCGGCGGCCTGAAGAACGCGCAGCCGCAGAAATTCGCCTTCGCCGAGAAGGTGGTGGCGCTGGGCCTGCCGCTCACCCTCAACGCCGTGATCCATCGCGGCAACATCGACGAGGTGCCGACGATCATCGATCTGGCGATGAGGCTCGGCGCCAAGCGGCTGGAGGTCGCCCACACGCAGTATTACGGCTGGGCCTACGTCAACCGGGCCGCCCTGATGCCGGCCAAGGCCGACGTGGACCGCTCGATCCGCGCCGTCGAGGAGGCACGCGAGCGGCTGAAGGGCCAGCTCGTCATCGACCTCGTGGTGCCGGACTACTACGCCAAGTACCCCAAGGCCTGCGCGGGCGGCTGGGGCCGGCGCCTGATGAACGTGACGCCCACCGGCAAGGTGCTGCCCTGCCACGCCGCAGAGACCATTCCGGGCCTCGAATTCTGGAACGTGCGCGACCGCGCGCTCGGCGACATTTGGGCGAACTCCCCCTCCTTCCAGGCCTATCGCGGCACTTCCTGGATGCAGGAGCCCTGCCGCTCCTGCGACCGCCGGGAGAAGGATTGGGGCGGGTGCCGCTGCCAGGCGCTGGCGCTGGCGGGCGACGCGGCCGCCACCGATCCGGCCTGCTCGCTCTCGCCGCTCCACGCCAAGGTCCAGGCGCTTGCCGTCGCCGAATCGGCGCTGGAGACCGCGCCCGACTACCAGTACCGCACGATCGGCGGCGCGCCGGTGGTGCCGCAACCCGAGGGAGTCACTGCGTGAGGTCCGCCCTTCTCCTCTGCCTGCTCGGTTCGCTCGCCGCGACGCCTGCGCGGGCCCAGGCGAATGCCGAGCCGGCGGCTGCGCCGCAAGCCGCACCGCAATCCGCGCCGCAGGGCGCCGCGCCGAGCGCCGTCGATCTGCTGTTCGACGCCAACCATTACGCGGCGACGCCGCCCGGCAGCCGGATCACCTACCGCTACGTGCGCTTCAGCGGGATCAAGGACGGGCCGTTCGGGCCGCCGATCGAGGACCGCATCGTGGAGAGCGTGGGGCCCGGCAAGGAGCCCGCCAGCCGCGACCTGACGATCGAGGCCTTCACGGGCGAGCGCCGCCTGCCGACCGCCCATTACGAGAACATGTCCGGCAACCCGTTGCTGGCCCAGTTCCTGGAATACCACACCCTCGACCTCGGCAAGGCGCTGGAGGGCAACCCGCGCTACATCAAGAACGCCATCCGCAAGGCCCTGCGCGAAGGCGGACCCGCCGCCCCGACCGAGGTGGTGGTGAAGGGGCAGACGCATCCGGGCTGGCGCGTGGTGCTGCGGCCCTTCGTCAACGATCCGGTGAAGGACAAGCTGCGCGGCTTCGACGGCCTCACCTACACCTTCGTGCTCTCGCCCGCGGTCCCGGGCGAGATCGTCTCGATCGACGTCGAGGCGACGAACCCGGACGGCGGCAAGCTCTTGCAGGAGACGGTGACGTATGAACCGAGCGTGGGTTAAGGGAGCGCTCGGCGCGGGCGCCCTCCTGGCGGGCGTTGCGTGTGCCGCCGCCGACGACAACGACTATCCGACCGAGGCGCGGGCCGACTACGTGTTCGGCTGCATGGCGGCGAACGGCCAGACCCGCGACGCGCTCCAGAAGTGTTCCTGCTCGATCGACGCGATCGCGGCGATCCTGCCCTACGACAAGTACGTGCAGGCCTCGACGATCCTGTCGATGCGCCAGGGCATCGGCCAGCGCGCCAACGAGTTCCGCGCAACCAAGCTGTTCGACGACAAGGTCGCGGAACTGCGCCGCGCCCAGGCCGAGGCCGAGATCCGCTGCTACCGGGCGAGCGTGAACTGAGGGGCCCCGCGGGACGCAACGCTCAGCGGGCCTGCGTCGCTGGCCGCGCCGACGCGGCCGCGTCCGGGAGGGCGCCGAGGGCCGCCAGCGTCGCCCGCACGGCCTTGTCGAGGGGCGTGTGCGGCTCAGCCCCGAGTTCCGCGACCATGCGGGCGTTGTCGAGCCGCAGCGGCACCTTCCAGAGATAGAGCATCTCGCGCACTTCTCGCAGGAACGGGACGAACGGCGCTGCGGGCCGCGTCAGGGCCCAGGGCACGCGGCGGATGGTCAGCGTCTCGCGGCCGATCGCCCGGGCGATCGCCGACACCATGTGGGTGCCGTCGGGATCCCAATGTCCGCCCGCATGGAAGCGTGCGAAGGCCGGGAGGGCCGCATCCCGCTCGGCGAGGCGCACCATGGCTGTGGCGACGTCGGGCAGGTAGGCCCATTGGTGGCCGATGCCCGCCGGTCCCGGGTACCAGACCGACCGCACCGGCCGGCCCCTCTGCGCGAACAGCGTGAACCAGGAATTCCCGGTCATGCCGGGACCGAAATAGTCGCCCGCCCGCACGATCAGGCTGCGCACGCCCTCCCGCGCCGATTCCTCGAGGCGCCGCTCCATGGCGACGCGGATCGCACCCTTCCGGGTCTGCGGATGCTGGGGCGCGTCCTCGTCCGGATGCGGAAAGGCGTCCGGCCCGAAATTGTAGACGGTGCCGGGAAAGAGCAGGCGGGCCTCGGCCGCCCGCGCCGCCGCGAGGCTCGCCTCCAGCATCGGCATCACGAGCCTGTCCCAATCGCGGTAGCCGGGCGGATTCACCGCGTGCACGACGAGGGATGTGCCCCGCGCCGCCGCCGTCACGGCCGCCGCGTCGCGGGCATCGCCCGTGATCCAGGTGACACCGTCGCCCGGCCGCCGGACCGAGTCCGGGGCGCGATGCACGGCCCGCACGCGCCAGCCGCCTTCCTGCAGTCGCCGCGCCACCGCGCCGCCGATCCCTCCCGTCACCCCCAGCACCAGGGCGTCCCGCGTCGTGTTCATGATCCTCTCCTCATTCGCGTTGGAGGGACGATCGCAGAGGAGAGGATATCCGGGAATTGCGGAGGGAAGAGGAACCGATATACAAAATTGTATGACGGATCCGAGTTGGGATCACTGCCGCGCGGTTCTGGCCGTCCTGGAGGAGGGCTCCCTCTCGGGCGCCGCTCGGGCGCTCGGCCTGACGCAGCCCACGATCGGCCGCCAAGTCGCGGCGCTGGAGGAGGCGCTCGGCGTCGCGTTGTTCACGCGCTCGCCCGCCGGCCTGGTGCCGACGGAGGCCGGGCTCGCGCTGCGGCCGCATGCCGAGGCGCTGCGGGCCGCCGCCGCCGCGCTCGTCCGCAGCGTGGCGCCCGCGGGGGAGGGGGTGGCGGGCGCGGTCCGGATCACCGCCTCCGAGATGGTGGGCGGGGCGGTGCTACCGCCGATCCTTGCGCGGCTCCACGCGGCCCATCCGGGGCTGGCGCTTGAGCTAGTGCTGTCGGACCGGGTACAGGACCTGCTGCGCCGCGACGCCGACATCGCCGTGCGGATGACTCCGCCCGTGCAGGAGGCGCTGGTCGCGCGCCGGGTCGGGGCGGTGCGGCTCGGCCTCTTCGCGCGCCGCGACTACCTGGAGCGGACGGGCGTCCCGGAGCGCCCCACCGACCTTCCCCGGCACAGCCTCGTCGGCTTCGACACGCCGACCGCGTTCCTGCGCGGCTTCAGCTTCGGCGACCTGCCCGTCACGCGCGAGCTGTTCGCGTGGCGCAGCGACAGCACGCTCGCGCAATTCGCCGCGATCCGGGCGGGATTCGGTATCGGCGCCTGCCAAGCGGCCCTGGCGGCCAGCGAGCCGGACCTCGTGGCGGTGCTTCCCGAGACCGGTTGGGACCTGCCGACCTTCGTCGTGATGCACGAGGACCTGCGGCAGGTCCGGCGCTGCCGGGTCGCTTTCGACGCGCTCGTCGCCGGTCTGGAGGATTACTGCTCCTCGGTTCGGTGACACCTGTCCTGCATCACCAGACGAGCTGCGCGGCCGATCCCGATGTCGGCGTCGATGCGGTGCCCTCCGAGGCGTCGCGCTCGACCCCGCCGGGCATGGCGTTGTCGATGGCGCTCTCTCGGGCGGCCAGTTCGACCACGCCGAGGCCGCCGCGGCTGTCCCGCTGCGCCTCCGCGACCTTCACGCCGCCGAAGAGCGCGAAGGTCGTCCCGTAATCGGGCGTCAGCGCGTGAGCCCGGTTGTAGCCGCCGAGGACCATCGGCCCTCCCGCGGTCCGACCTTCGGCGCCGATCGAGGAGGGCGACGGCCCACGTCGGCGCAATCGGGCGACACGGGGCGCAAAAGCGCGGGGACGGTCAGCCGAGCGGTGCCAGCAACTCGCCCTTGCCGAGCGTTGCGAGGTCGCCGGCGCGGCGGCCGAGCCGGGCGCGGGCGAGGGCGGCGAAGCGGGCGGAGATCGGATCGAGCGCCTTGGCCAGCAGCCGCAGGAACACGAGGTCCTGCACGCCGGTGTCCACGAAGGTCGGCAATAGGGCGCCGTGGCGCTCCACGAGGAGCGTGCCGCGGCGCATCCCGTAGCCCGGATGATCGCCGATGGCGCCCGCCACGATCGTGCCGGCGATCATCCGCGAGCCCGCCAGCGCGCCCGCGGCGTCGGCGACGATCAGCCCGGCGCGCATCCGGTCGCCGAGCCGGTCGCCCGCCCGGCCGCCGATGATGAGCGTGGCGCCGTCGAGCCCGCCCGCCGCCCCGTGCAGGGCCCCGCCCGCGCTCTCGGCGGCGTCGCCCGCGATGGTGATGGTGCCGCCCTTCGCGGCGGTGCCCGCGAAGGGGCCGGCCGCGCCCGAGACGCGGATCGTCCCGCCGGTCATGCCGGCGCCGAGGCGCTGGCCGACATCGCCCTCGACCTCGATGAGGCCGGTGGTCAGCCCGGCCCCGACATGGTCGAGGCGGTCCGAGCCGCCCTCGATCCGCAGGGTCTCGCCGTCGCGCCGCTGGAGCGCGAAGCAGTCGCCGAGCGCGACGCCGTGACGGCTCGTGCCGACGGGCAGCCGCGCGGCTTCCGCCTCGGAGAGGCCGGCGAGCCGGGCCGGGGTGAGGCCCGCGAGGTCGAGGCGCTCCGGAGGCGCCTGGCGCAGGGTGAGGACGCTCATGCCGCCGCCCCGTCGAGGAGGTCCCGCAGGTGGAAATGGTGGCGGCCGAGATTGCCGCCGTAATTGCCGGCCGTGACCGCGACGAGGCCGAGGTCGCGCCCCGCCGCCGTCGCCGCGTGCAGGGCGGCCCGCATCGAGGCGGCGATCGCCCCGGCCGCGAGCCCGTCGATCACGATCTCCAGCACCACGTTCACCTCGGGCGGTAGGGCCGAGCCCGCGCGGCCCTTGAGCGTCGGGCAGTAGGCGTCGTTGGTGGAGGCCATCATGCCCTTGGTGCGGGCGCCGACCTTGGAGCCCGAGCGCACGATGCCGCCCGGGAAGGGCAGGATCACGTCCGGCACCCCGCGCGCCGCCGCGACGGCGATCTCCGCCACCTTGAGCGTGTCCGCGTGGGCGCGGCCGAGAAACAGCAGGTTGCCCCCGCCCACCGCCCCCTCGACCGTCGGGACCGAGTGCTCGCAGAGGAACTCCCCGTCCATCACCGGCGTGCGCCAGAACCGCCGCCCGCCGAAGCGCTTGGCGACCGAGAAGCCGTCGCCGAACATCTGGATGGCGCCGCCGAGCTTGATCGCCTTGCCCTTGTGCGGATCGTCCCAAGCGATGCCCGCGAAGCAGGCGCTGCCGGGCGCGGTCAGCACGCATTGCCCGACGCGCTTCAGGAGCTGCCCTTTCAGCCCCCCGGCGTCGAAGCCGAAGAGCAGCACCCGCACGCCCGGCCGCCCATCCGGCGTCTGGTCCGGGGCGAGCACCGCGTCGATCCCGGCCTCGACCCCGCAGCCGATCACCGAGGTGGCGAAGCCCGTCATGGTGGTGGCGGCGATCATCGCCCATTCGGGCGTGTCGGCGGTGAGCACGAGGGCCGTGCCCGCCATGTCGAAGGCCTCCGCGAAGGTGTCCTCGACCCGGATGCCGTGGAGAGTGAGGTCCGTCATCTCAGCCCCTCAGGCTCACCGGCGCGAAGGGGTCGCGCTCGCCGAAGGCCGCGTCCGGCACCGAGAAGCTGCCGAGCCCCGCCCCGAACCGCGCCTGCAGGTAGGCGTCGCTGCGCCGCGCCATGCCGGGATCCGCCTCGACCGTGACGCTGAGCGTGCGCCCCGCGCGCCGGGCCACCACCTCGCCGTCCCGCACGATCACCACCCCGTCCTTGAACACCCGGTGCGCCCGCCCGAACATCGCCGTGCGGTCGCGCTGGTCCCGGTAGACCGCGATGTCGGCCTTGGCGCCGGGCCGCAGGTGGCCGCGATCGTTCAGCCCGAGCAGCTTCGCCGGGCCCGAGCGGGTGAGCTGCGCCACCTCGCTCAGGCTGTACTCGCGCGTGAGCGCCTGCAGGCCCGAGCGCTCGGCCGCGACCTTCGGGTGGCCCGCCACCTCGCGGTCGCGCTCCTCCTTGTCCATCAGCAGGTGCAGGATGCGCGGATAGGCCGTGAACGGCCCGCCGTTCGGGTGATCGGTGGTCAGGATGGTGCGCTCGGGGTCGGGCGAGAGCAGCATCAGTTCGAGGCCGATCGCGAATTGCAGCGAGGAGGTCGGGCCGCGGTCGCGGTAGCGGAACGGCACGATGCCGCCGCCCTCCGCGTCGCCCGCGTTGATGATCCACTTCTTCGGGCTCGCTCCCTTGCGCCCGCCATACTGGCGCAGGATGTCCAGCGAGATCGTGCAGGTCTGGCCGAACACCACCTGCCCGACATCGAGCGTGGCGTTGGGATGGCGGGCGAGCGCCTCGGCGAGGCGGGGCGCCGCCGAGGCGAAGCCGCCGCCCATCGGGTTCTGCGGATCGAGGGCCGCGTAGGCGTAGAACTGGGCGTGCGCGAAGTGGATGCGCCGGCCCTGCGCCGCCTCCAGGGTCTCGACGAAGCTGTCGTCGGCCCCCGGCAGGCCGAGATTGCTGCAATGGACGTGGAGCGGGTGGGGCACGCCGATCGCCTCGACCGCGTCGAGGAGGCCGTCGAGAATCTGGCGCGAGGTCAATCCGTAGGCCGGCACCTCGTCGTCGAGGGCGAAGCGCACCGCGCCGTCCTTGAAGGCGTCGGCGCCGCCCGCATTGATCACCTTGACGCCGAGCGCACGGGTCGTGGCGAGATTGAGCGCCACGAGGTCGCGGACGGCTGGCGCGCCCTCCCTGTCGCGCAGGAGCTGGAGCAACTGGTCGTCGTTGCCCATCACGCAGAGCCCGCCGCGGTCGAGGAGCGGGATCGTGGCGAGTTCGAGCTGCGTCGCCAGCGCGTTCGCAGGCGGCATCGCCGGCTCGACGGCGGTGGTGTAGCCCATCCGCGCGTAGAGGGAGCCGATGTCGAGGGCCGAGCCGTGCGGGGAGGGCGCGTCCGCGCTCTCCGCGACGCCGAGCTCCGGCAGCAGCAGGCGCGACAGCACCACGTTGCCGCCGGCGATGTGCGAGTGGACCTCGATCCCGCCGGCCATCACCACGCAGCCCGCGGCGTCGAGGGTCTCGTCGGGCGCGCGGTTCGCGGGGGCCTCGACGATGCGGCCATCCTCGATCCAGACGTCGCCGACGGCGTCGCGCCCGGCGGTCGGATCGACGACCCGACCGCCCGTGATCCGGGTCAGCATGAGGCGGTGCGCTCCTGAGGGATGAGGCGGTCGTGCAGGGCCGCGATCAGGGCGGAAGCCTGCGGCGCGGGGCCGGGCGTCGCCGCCTCGTGCCAGGTCAGCGTCGCGCGGCGCGGGTGCCAGAGCGTGCCGCCATGGCTCTCCCCCGGCACGCCGACCGCGAGCACCACCTCGGCCTCGTCGCCCTTCGGCGCCCCGAGGAGCGCGACGGTCGGCACGCGCGCGACCCAGGCGGGGCAGGGGGCCGGCAGGGCGGCGAGCCACAGCGCCGCGTCGATCTCGCCCGCCGCGGCCTGCCGGGCGGCGTCGAAGCGCCAGGGATCGTGCACCGGGAGGCCATCGTGCACCGGGAGGCCATCGTGCACCGGGAGGCCCTGGCCGAACCCGACCCGGGGCCCCTGCGCGGTCCGCCACGCGGAGACCTGGATGGCGGCCCGGCCCTGATGGGGATCGGAGACCGGCAGGGCGAAGAAGCGTGTCGTCTCGGTGAGATCCTTCACGAGCCCGCTGATCATCTCGGCGCCGAGCGCGCCGGTCTCGGCGGGATCGTACAGCACCACGCCGTAGAGGGCGCCGCGCAGGCGCGCCGCCAGCTCGGAGAGGGGAGTCTCGCCGCCGATCCGCCCGGCGACGAGCGCCCGCAGCAGGCCGATCGCGGCCGGCAGGCCGGCCTCGCCCGTGGCGTAATCGGCGCCCTGTCCGGGCGCGAGGGAGAGGATGGCGCGCCCGGTCCCCGCGGCGCGGCCCCGGGTCGGGCCGGTCGCGGCAAGTTCGGGCAGCAGCGGGCTCCCGGCGGCGCGGTCCCCCAGCACGAGCACGAGGTCCGCCCGGCCGACCGCCTCGCTCGGCGTCGTCGTCATGGATCCGGAGGAGGCGAGGGCGCCGAGATCGGCGTAGAGCCCGTCCGACCCGGCCGGATCCAGCGAGGCGCCGATCGCCTCGGCCAGCCGGAAGGCGGCCTGGATCGCCGCCACGTCAGCGCAGAGCCCCGCCACGACGGGGCTGCGCGCGCCGCTCAACAGACCGGCCGCGGTGGCGAGCGCCGCCTCGGGATCCGTCGCTTGCCCTTTGACCCAGGCTGTCATCCACCCTCGCCCACCAGCCCGGCCGACCGGCCGGCTCGAACCCGTTCCGCGGCGGCCGGCGCCGCCGCCTCGCGCGGATGATGAGGCCCGGCACGCCTCCGCGGGGCCTGCCGGGACGTTTGCACCCCGGTCCTGCGGCAGGCAAGTCCCCCTGAAAGTCGGGGCGGGCCCGCCGTTTGCGGCCGTGAGGTGCGTTGCGCCGGGACCGGCCCCTGTGGGACAAGCGGCACGCGCGCCCACCGGGCCGATGCCCGCGCCCCACCCGGCCGGGTAAGGGCGGGAGCGCGCCGGCGCCCGGGCGCCGCGCAGGCAGGGGACCGGTTTGGCGGAGCGCGACGGCACAGGGCAGGAGCGGGTGCGCGTCTGGGCGCCGGCCCGGCTGCATTTCGGCTTTCTCGACCTGCATGGCGGCCTCGGGCGGCGGTTCGGCAGCATCGGCGTGGCCGTGGACGCTCCGGCCATCGACCTCACGGCCGAGGCCGCCTCCGTCCTGACCGTGACCAGCCGGGAGCCCGGCCTCGCCGCGGAATGCGAGCGGGTGCGGGGCTACGCGGTGGCCGCGGCCACCCGGCTCGGCGTGCCGGCTACGGGCGTCTTTCGGCTTCAGGGGGCGATCCCGGCCCATGCGGGGTTCGGCTCGGGCACGCAGCTCGCGCTCAGCACCGCGGCGGCGCTGGCACGGCTCCACGGGGCGCCCTTCGCGCCGGCCGATTTCGCCGCCGCCCTCGATCGCGGCAACCGCTCGGGCGTGGGGCTCGCGGCCTTCGTCACCGGGGGATTGATCGTCGATGGCGGCCGGGATGCGGGCGACACCCCTCCGCCGATCGTCGCGCGCCTGACCTACCCGGAGGCGTGGCGGATCGTTCTCCTGCTCGACCGGCGCGAGACGGGCGTGCACGGGGCGGCCGAGCGCCACGCCTTCCAGGCCCTGCCGCGCTTCCCCGCCGAGGAGGCGGCCGAGATCTGCCGCATCGTCCTGATGCAGGTGCTGCCCGCCGCGGCGACGGGCGAGGCGGAGCCCTTCGGGCGCGGCATCACCGAGATCCAGCGGCGCATCGGCGACTACTTCGCGCCCTATCAGGGCGGGCGCTACGCGAGCCGCGCGGTGGCGGCGGCGCTCGCCGAGGTGGAGGCACTCGGAATCGCGGGCTTCGGCCAGAGTTCCTGGGGACCGACCGGCTTCGCCCTGGTGGGCTCGGCCCCCGAGGCGGAGACCCTCGCGGGGCGCCTGTCCGCCCGTCATCCCGACCTCACCGTGCTCGTCGCCCGCGGGCGCAACCACGGCGCCGCGATCACCCGCGACACCGCGCCGGCCGATTGAACCACCTGATCGCGCCGGGGCTTGCCCCTAGACGAGCCCGCGCCCCGGAAGCCGGACCATCGTCGGGGTCGGCGGCCCGCCGAAACCCGCTATCACTATCCCTGGGGCAGGGTGGCGTACCGGCGTGCCCGCGGCGAACGCTCGTCCGGCGGCGCGCCCGGCCCGGACAGCGAGCGAGGAGATCGCGCCATGGCCCGTTCGATCCTGCACATGATCACGCCCCTCAAGCACATGAGCCCCTTCGACGTGAACATGGCGGTCGATGCGGGCTTCGAGGTCGTGACGACCTATACGGGCGTGACGGTGCCCGAGGTCGGGCCGCTGGTGCAGGATTCGATCTTCTCCCGCGCGCCGCAGGACGGGGTGCGCACCGGCATCTTCATCGCGGGCAAGAACGCGGAGGACGCCCTCGACATGGTCGACCGCGCCCGCAAGGCCTTCGTGCCGCCCTTCGTCAACCACATCTTCGCGGACCCGGCCGGCTCCTTCACGACGGGCGCCGCCATGGTGGCCCTGGTCACCAAGGCCCTGCGCGACCGCTTCGGGCAGGGCCTCGGCGGGCAGCGCATCGTGATCTTCGGCGGGGCGGGCGTGGTCGCCTACGTGGCGGCGGTGATCGGCGCCGTCGAGGGCGCCCGGCCGATCCTCGTCGGGCATGACGGCCAGGAGCGGGTCAGCAAGATCGCCGCGACGATGAAGTGGCGCTTCGACATCGACGTCGAGGCCGTGGACGGGTCGAGCGGCGAGGCACGGCGCGCCGCGATCGCCGAGGCGGACGTGATCCTCTCGGCGGGGCCGGCGGGCGTCGCGATCCTGTCGGCCGAGGACCTCGCGCACGCGCCGCGTCTCAAGGTGGCCTCGGACGTCAACGCGGTGCCGCCGGCCGGCATCGCGGGCATCGACGTTCATGCCACGGACGCGCCGCTTCCGGGCGGGCGGGGGATCGGGATCGGGGCGCTCGCGGTGGGCGACGTGAAGTACAAGACCCAGGCGGGGCTGTTCCGGCGCATGCTGGCGGCGTCCGAGCCGCTCTGCCTCGATTTTCGCGATGCCTACCGGCTGGCCGTCGAGATCGCGGGGTGAGGCGGAGCGGGCCAGCAGGGGGCGGTCACGCGCCCGCTCCGGCTCCCCGACGCGGGGATTCCTCCCTCGCAGGAGGGGCAGCGACGCGCGCGCCCGAACGTCGCCGGACTGCACCGCCACCTCACCGCTCCGCCTCGTCGCCATGCCCCGCCGCGACGCGATCCTGATCGCCGCCCAGTCGGGGCGCGCTCTCGCCGCGGCGGCGCGGCGGGCGGGGCTGCGGCCGTTCGTGGCCGACCTGTTCGGGGACGACGACACCCGCGGGCTCGCCGCCGGCTACCGGCAGGTCGCGGGCCGGTTCGGGGCCGGGCCGGCCGGGGCGAGCCTGCGCGACGCGCTCGCCGCGCTCGCGGCCGAGGCCGGCGACCCTCTCGGCCTCGTCCTCGGCAGCGGTTTCGAGGGCTCTCCGGCCCTGATGCACGAACTCGACCGGCGCCACCGCCTGATCGGCGCCGCCCCCACTACTGTCTCGGGGCTGAAGGATCCGGCCCGTCTCGCCGCCCTCTGCGCGCTCCACGCGATCCCGCACCCACCCGTCAGCCTCGGGCCCGTCGCGGATCCCGAGGCCTGGCTGTTGAAGCGCCGCGGCGGCTCCGGCGGCAGCCACATCCGTCCCGCCCGGCCCGGTTCCGTCCCGCGGGGCGCCTATCTCCAGCGCCGCGTGCCCGGCACGCCGATGTCCCTCACGGTGCTGGCGGATGGCCGGACCTGCCTCCCGGTCGCGGCGACGGCGCAATGGACGGCGCCGGGTCACCGGACGCCCTTCCGCTACGGCGGCGCAGTCGATCCGGGCGCCATGCCGCCGGGCGTGCGCGCGGCCGCGACGGCGGCCGTGGAGGCGCTGGTGGCGGCCACGGGCCTCGCCGGCCTCGCCAGCGCGGACCTCATGATCGACGGCGCCGACTGGTGGCTCCTTGAGGTCAATCCCCGGCCGGGCGCCACGCTCGACGTCCTCGATCGCCGGGGCGAGCCGCTCCTCGCCCGGCACGTCGAGGCCGCGTCCGGCCGTCTCGGCGGGGCCCTGGCCCTTCCTCCAGATGCGGTCGCCACCGAGATCTGTTACGCCCAGGCCGCCATCCCGCGCGTGCCGGCCGTCGCGTGGCCGGATTTCGTGATGGACCGGCCGCCGGCCGGCAGCCGGATCCGCGCCGGAGCCCCGATCTGCACGGTGCGGGCCGAGGGCGCGGATGCGGAAGCGGCCCGCCGCACGGTGCGTGCCCGGGCCGAGGCCGTGCCGGACCTCGTCGCCGGAAGGGCCGCGTGGCCGTAGGGGAGAGAGTGCATGAGTTCCACCACCGTCCGCCCGAGCGTGAACGCCATCGCGGCGCCCCTGGTCGAGGCGCTGGTCGCCGACGCCGCGAAGCTGCGGCTGACGGTGTCGGCCCATCGCGACCAGGCCCGGCTCGTGGACGCGGGCGCGACCGCGCCCGGTTCGATCGAGGCGGGGCGGCGCATCGCCGAGATCTGCCTGGGCGGTCTCGGCACGGTCTCGATCGCGCCGAGCGGCCCGATCGCCGCCTGGCCGACGACGATCGTCGTTCACACCGCCGATCCGGTGCTCGCCTGCCTCGGCAGCCAGTACGCGGGCTGGAGCCTCGCGGACGAGGGCGGATCCTCGGGGTTCTTCGCCCTCGGCTCCGGGCCGGGCCGGGCCGCCGCGGCGGTGGAGCCCCTGTTCGAGGAGCTGCACTACAAGGACAACGCCGTGCAGATCGCCCTGGTCCTGGAATCCGCGACCGCGCCGCCGGACTCGGTCGTCGCCAAGGTGGCGCAGGCCGCGGGGGTGCGTCCCGAGGCCGTGACCTTCATCTACGCGCCGACGCAGAGCCTCGCCGGATCGACCCAGGTCGTCGCGCGCGTGCTGGAGGTGGCCTTGCACAAGGCCCACACAGTCGGCTTCGACCTGACCCGGATCGTCGACGGGACCGGCGCCGCCCCGTTGAGTCCGCCGCACCCGGACTTCGTCCAGGCGATGGGCCGCACCAACGACGCGATCATCTACGGCGGCCGGGTGCAACTCTTCGTCGACGCGGACGACGCGGATGCGAGGGGCCTGGCCGAGGCCCTGCCGAGCACCACCTCGCGGGACCACGGGGCGCCCTTCGCGGAGATCTTCGGGCGCTTCAACGGTGACTTCTACGCCATCGATTCGCACCTGTTCAGCCCGGCCGAGGTGGTGGTGACCTCCCTGCGCACGGGCCACAGCCACCGGGGCGGGCGGCTGGTGCCGGACCTGGTCGAGCGCTCCTTCGCGTGAGGCGGCACCGCGCGCTCGAACCCTCCCCCCCACCGCGGCGGAGCGTGGCCTGCGGAGCAGGCCGGGAGAGGGGCCACCGCGACGCTGCGGAATCTAGCGCCCTTCGCCACGCTCCCGCTCAAGCCGGAAGCGTGGTTCCCCTCTCCCGCCCGGCTCCGCCGGGCACCCTCCCCCGCAGAGGGGGGAGGGTTTGGTTTCGATCACCTTCCCCCGGAGACTCACCCGCATGCGCATCGGGCTCGCGGCCGATAACGGCGCCTGGCACAAGGGCCGCTTGCGCGCCGCGCTGGCGCGGCTCGGCGCAGAGCCGGTGCTGTTCTCGCTGGCCGACGTGACGGTCGAGACCGGTCACCCCGAGCCCCTGCGGGTCCCGGGCTTCGGCGACGCCCTCCCGGACGGCGTCCTCCTGCGCACCATCGCGGGGGGCACCTTCGAGGCGACGACGATGCGGCTCGGCGTGCTCCACGCCCTCGTGGCGGCGGGCTGCGTGGTCTGGAACGGTCCGGCTTCCATCGAGCGCTCCGTCGACAAGGCCATGACCAGCCTGCTGCTCGCGCGCCACCGCATCCCGACCCCAGAGACCTTCGTCCTCTCCCGGCGCGACGCCGCTGCCGCGCTCGTGGCGCGGGAGGCGGCCCCCGGGCGGCCCCTGGTGCTCAAGCCCCTGTTCGGCTCGCAGGGGGAGGGGCTGCAGCTGATCGTTCATCCCGACGACCTGCCCCCGGAGGAACTGGTCGGGCGCGTCTACTACCTCCAGCGCTACGTCGCCCGGCGCGACGGGGCGTGGCAGGATTACCGGGTCTTCGTCTGCGACGGGCGCGCGGTGGCCGGGATGATCCGGCAGGGAGACGGCTGGATCACGAACGTCCACCGGGGCGGGCGGCCGCTGCCCTGGTGCGTACCGCACGCCGCCGCCGCCCTCGCCGAGGCGGCCGCGGCGGCGGTGGGCGTCGCCTATACGGGCATCGATCTCGTCGAGGACGGGGAGGGCGGCTTCCTCGTGCTGGAGGTGAACAGCATGCCGGCCTGGTCGGGGTTGCAGCAGGTGACGGAGGTCGACATCGCCGGCACGATCGCGGACGGCTTCCTCGCCGCCGTGCGGGCGCGCAGCGGCGCGGGGCCGCGCCTCGTCGCGCAGGGGTGAGGCCGATGGATCCCGGCGCGATCGCGGCGGCCTACCGCGCGGCCTGCCGGGCGGAACTCGCCGCGCTCAAGCCCGGCAACGTCCACGTCTACGCCGACGGCCATCGCATGACGCTGGCGGATTTCGAGCGCAGCGCCGAGGTCTCGGCCGGCCCGCTCACCGCGCCGGGGGCGCGGGTCGGGGCGCGGGCGGAGGCGGCGGTCGCCGCCACGATGGCCGCGGTGGGCCAGAACACGAATCTCGGCATCGTGCTCCTCTGCGCGCCACTCGCCGCGGCCGCGGAGCGGCCGGGTCCGGTGCGGCCCGCCCTCGACGCCGTGCTGGCGGATCTCGACGCCGCCGACGCGGCCGGGGTGTTCGCGGCGATCCGCCGGGCCAATCCGGGCGGCCTCGGGCGCGCGGACCGGCACGACGTGACCGGGTCTGGGCCCCCGCCGCCACTCCTCGCCGCGATGGCCGAGGCGGCGCCGCGGGACCGCATCGCCCGGGCCTACGTCACGGGTTTCGCCGACCTGTTCGAGACGGGGCTGCCGGCCCTGGCCCGCGCCCGGGCGGACGGGCTCGGCCCCCCCTGGACCATCACCGCCGTCCACCTCGCCTTCCTGACCGCCTTCCCGGACAGCCACGTCGCCCGCAAGTTCGGTCCCGCGCGCGCGGAGGCGGTGCGGGAGCAGGCGCAGGCCGCGCTGGGCGACCTGCGTCTCGGCGAGGCCGCGCTCCCGGCTCTGCTCGCGCAAGACCGCCTCCTCAAGGAGGCCGGAATCAACCCCGGGACCAGCGCCGACCTGACCGTCGCGACCCTGTTCCTGGACGCCCTCGAACCCTCCGGGAGGTCGGAAGTCCGGCCAAGTTGAGCGCGCGGCAGGGCAACCTGCCAAAAAGTACAAATCCCTTTCCCGGCAATGCGTTCGTTCGGCGCGGAAATGGCCGCGCTCGACCCAGATGGGCGCTTGTTCGGGATCGGGGGCCGCTGTAGGGTCCGCCCCGCTGTCTGGGAACCGGTTCGGCCCTCCGGCCGGACGCCGCAACAAGGATGGCGCGCTTCCAGCCGTGCCTGCATCGTGGGCGGCTCATCGTTTGGACTCCTGGGAGAAACCCCGCATGGCGACGATCAACAAGGTGCTGGTGGGCGAAGCCCTCGTCGGCGACGGCAACGAGGTTGCTCACATCGACCTCATCATCGGCCCGCGCGGCAGCGCCGCCGAGACGGCGTTCTGCAACAGCCTGACCAACAACAAGCACGGCTTCACCAGCCTGCTCGCGGTGGTGGCGCCGAACCTGCCCTGCAAGCCGAACACCCTGCTGTTCAACAAGGTGACGATCAACGACGCCCGCCAGGCGGTCCAGATGTTCGGCCCGGCGCAGCACGCCGTCGCCAAGGCCGTGCAGGACAGCGTCGCCGAGGGCATCATCCCGGCGAGCGAGGCCGACGACATCTACATCCTGGTTGGCGTGTTCATCCACTGGGAAGCCGCGGACGACGCGAAGATCGAGAAGTACAACTACGAGGCCACGAAGCTGTCGATCGAGCGCGCCATCAAGGGCACGCCGACCGCCGCCGAGGTCACGCAGCAGTACAAGACCGCGCAGCACCCCTTCGCCGCGAACGTCGCCTAGACAGGAAACCGTCCGGAGCAGCCAGCGGCCCCTCCGCCGCCCCCACCGCCGCCGGCGAAGGGGCTGTTCCAGCGACTGGCCTCCATTTTCCTCGGACGTTGACGTAATGGCGGGAGGGCTTCGGCCCTCCCGTTCCTTTTGTCAGGCCACGTCCAGACCCAGATCGATGATCGCCGCGCTGTGGGTGATCCAGCCGGCTGAGATCAGGTCGACACCCGCGGCCGCCACCGCGCCCACGGTCTCGCGGGTGATCCGGCCCGAGGCCTCGCTGACCGCGCGGCCGTCGATCATCGCCACGGCCTGCCGCAGCGTCTCCGGTCCCATGTTGTCGAGGAGCACCGCGTCGGCGCCCACCGCCAGCGCCTCCTCGAGCTGAGCCAGCGTGTCGACCTCGACCTCGATCTTCACGAGGTGGCCGGTCCCCGCCCGTGCCCGCCGGATCGCCGGCCCGACGCCACCCGCCACCGCCACGTGGTTGTCCTTGATCAGCACCGCGTCGTCGAGGCCGAAGCGGTGGTTGGCGCCGCCGCCGGCCCGGACCGCGTGCTTCTCCAGGCCGCGCAGGCCCGGCGTCGTCTTGCGGGTGCAGACGATGCGGGCGTGCCCGTGCGGGCGGGCCGCCTCGACCAGCGAGGCGGTCGCCGTGGCGACCCCGGAGAGCCGGCACAGCAGGTTGAGCGCCACGCGCTCGGCCGAGAGGATCGCCCGGGCCGGTCCGTCGAGCCGGATCACCGCGTCGCCCGGCGCGATGCGGCTGCCGTCCGGCCGCTCGACCGTCACGGCGACCGCCGGATCGAGGAGCGCGAAGGCCAGGGCCGCCGCGTCGGTCCCGGCGACGATCCCCGCCTGCCGGGCCACGATCGCTCCGGAGAAGCGGGCCTCCGACGGCACGATGCTGTCGGTGGTGAGGTCGCCCGCGCGGCCGAGATCCTCCAGCAGCGCGGCCCGCACGACGGGCTCGACCAGGAGGCGGGGGAGGGGCGAAAGGGGAAGGGCGACGGAATCGGACATGGTCACGGGACCTCGGCGACGGTGAGGGTGGCGGCGAGGCGGCGCGCCTCGGACAGGGTGATCTCGGCGTGGCGGGGCGCCTCCTGGGCCGGATGGTCGGCCCGCCAATGGGCGCCGCGGCTCTCGCGCCGGCGCAGGGCCGCGGCGGCCACGAGGAGCGCCACGGCGGCCTCGGGCGAGCCCGCGGCGTCGAGCCGGGCGAGGCGGCGCAGCGCCCGGGCCAGGCCCGCCTCCTCGCGCACGACGCCGACCGCTCGCTCCATCAGGGCGCGGATCTCCGGGAGGGTATCCGGCGCGGGCGGCGCCTCCGCGGCGTGCCCCCGGCCGGGCCGCCCGGCGAAGGCGGCGATATCCGCCGCGATGACTGGCGCGAAGGCGAGGGCTTCGAGGAGCGAGTTGCTGGCGAGGCGGTTGGCGCCGTGCAGGCCGGTGGAGGCGACCTCGCCACAGGCCCAGAGGCCGGGGAGCGAGGTGCGGCCCCGCGCGTCCACGCGCAGGCCGCCCATGTGGTAGTGCGCCGCCGGCCGGACCGGGATCGGGTCCATTGCCGGATCGAACCCGGCCTCCCGGCAGAGCGCCGCCACGGTGGGGAAGCGGCGGGCCACGTCCACCCGGCGGGCGTCGAGGAACACAGCCGCCCCCGCCGCGCGCCGGGAGAAGATCGCCCGCGCAACCACGTCGCGCGGCGCGAGGTCGGCGCCCGCGATCCCCGCCATCACCCGCCCGCCCGCCGCGTCCACGAGCACCGCGCCCTCGCCGCGCAGCGCCTCCGTGGCGAGCGGCAGCGGGCCCTCGCCCGGGACCGCGATGGCGGTGGGGTGGAACTGCACGAACTCGACGTCGCGCAGCACCGCCTCCGCCCGCGCGGCGAGGGCGAGGCCCGATCCCACCGCGCCCGCCGGGTTCGTCGTGGCGCCGTAGAGCCCGCCGATCCCGCCCGTCGCCAGCACCACGGCGCGGGCCGGCAGGTCGGTGGTCCGCGCGCCGGACGCGACGCGCAGGCCGGCGACGCGGCCGTTCGCGTCGCGCAGCAGCGCCACGGCGTGCCCCACCAGGGGGACGATCGCCGGAGAGGCGAGGGCCGCCCGCCGGAGCGTCAGCAGCACTGCGCGGCCGGTCGCGTCGCCGCCCGCCTTGACGATGCGCCGCCGCCCATGGGCGGCTTCGAGCCCCAGCGCCAGGGCGCCGGACGGCGTGCGGTCGAAGGCGAGGCCGAGTTCCGCGAGCCACGCGACGGCGCCCGGACCCGCCTCCGCCACCTGCCGGGCGGTGTCCGGGTCGGACAGGCCGGCGCCGGCCGCGAGCGTGTCGGCGGCGTGGAGCGCGGGCGCGTCGTCCTCGCCGATGGCCGCCGCGATGCCGCCCTGCGCCCAGGCGGTGGCGGTGCCCTCGCCCAGGGGCGCGGCGGTGACGAGCGTGACCGGCAGGGGGGCCAGTCTCAGGGCCGTGGCGAGGCCGGCGACGCCGGCCCCGACCACGATCACGCGATCCGCACTCATGCGCGCACCGCCAGCATCCGCTCGACCGCCCGCCGGGCGGGGGCGACCAGATCCGCCGGCACCGTGACCTCGTGCGTCATGGTCTCGAGGGCGCGGCGGATCTTGGCGAGCGAGATCCGCTTCATATGCGGGCAGATGTTGCAGGGCTTCACGAACCGGACGTCCGGATTGCGCAGCGCGAGGTTGTCGGCCATCGAGCACTCGGTGATCATCACGACCTCGGCGGGACGGCGGGTCTCGACGAAGTCCTGCATGGCGGCCGTCGAGCCGGCGAAATCCGCCTCCGCCACCACCTCCGGCGGGCATTCCGGATGGGCGAGGACCGACACGCCCGGATAGGCCTCGCGCACATCGCGGATATCGGCCGGCGTGAAGCGCTCGTGCACCTCGCAGTGGCCGGGCCAGGACAGGATCTCGACCTCCGGCATCTCGGCCTGGACGTTGCGGGCCAGATACTCGTCGGGGATCAGCAGCACGCGGGGGGCGCCGAGTGAGGCCACCACCGCGCGCACGTTCCCGGAAGTGCAGCAGAGGTCGGATTCCGCCTTCACCGCCGCCGAGGTGTTGACGTAGGTGACCACCGGCACGCCGGGGTGGCGGCGCCGCAGCGCCCTCACGTCGGCGGCGGTGATGGACTCCGCGAGCGAGCAGCCGGCCCCGGGATCCGGGATCAGCACGGTCTTCTCCGGATTCAAGAGCTTGGCGGTCTCCGCCATGAAGTGCACGCCGGCGAGCACGATCACCGCCGCATCCGTCCGCGCGGCCTCGCGAGCGAGGGCGAGGCTGTCGCCCACGATGTCCGCCACCGTGTGGAAGATCTCCGGCGCCTGGTAATTGTGGGCCAACACCACCGCGCCGCGCCGCCGCTTGAGCTCCGCGATCGCCGCCACCTCCTCGGCCAGGACCGGCCACTCCATCGGCGGGACGTGGCCGCGTACCCGGGCGTAGAGATCCGGCAGGGGCATTCCGCCCGTGGTTGCAGAACCGAGCGCCATTCCGGCCTCCGTAGTTTTGCTCATGATGAGCATTTGCCCGGCTAGCCTATGCCTGGTGCCGCAGCCTGTCTAGTTATGTTGGAAGTGAGCATAAGTTCTGGGCGTGACAGCCCGGGCGATTTGTCAGCCCCGGCGCCCAGGCGAGAGGCGCAGACCGGGGGCGGGGCGCTCCAGCAGCACCTCGCGGCGAAAGCGCATGAGGCGGGCGGGGCGGCCGCCGGTCTCGGCGCTGATCGCCTCGGTTTCCTCGACGAGGCCCTGCTGGGCGACGAGGCGGCGGAAGTTCTGCTTGTGCAGGAGAACCCCGGACAGCGCCTCCACCACCCGCTGCAATTCCCCGAGGGTGAAGGCCGGCGGCATCAGCTCGAAGACCACGGGCCGGTACTTGATCTTGCCCCGCAGCCGGCCGAGGGCGGTGGCGAGCATGCGGCGGTGATCGAGGGCCATGGGCTCGCCCGCGACGGCGTCCGACGCGCCCGCTTCGGGCACGAGGCCGGCCTCGAACAGCAATTCGTAGCGTTCGAGCACCCGCTCCTCGTTCCAGCCCGCCTCGGCGCTGCCGAAGGCGAGGTGGATCCGGTCGCGGCGCCGCTGCTCGGCCGATCCGGGCGCGGCGCGGGCCCAGGCGTCGAGCCGTTCGGAGAGCGCGTCGAGCGGGGCGGGGCGGCCCCGCCGCCAATCCTCGTAGGGGAAGTAGCGGTACCAGCCCTGCCAAGCGGCGCCCTCGGCGGACCGCGCCTCCCGCACCAGGGCGAGGTAGGCGATCGAGAGCGCGTGCGCGCCGCCGCCGCCCGGCCGCCGGTCGCGGTCGCCGAAGGTATAGAGCTGCTCGACATAGCCGAGAGTCTGGCCGGTCCGGCGCTCGACCCAGGCCCGCAGGCCGCGCTCCAGGGTCGGGTGGGCGGGCTCCAGCGGCCCGGCGGGCAGGCCCTCGCCGCGGCCCGGCGGCTGGTCGGGCACCAGCACGGTGAGCACCCGCGGCTCGTCCCGGCTCGCCGCCAGGATCACCGCGGCGAGGCCGACCGAGGGCGCCGCATCCGCCTCCCGCGCCTCGTGCCCCGCCTCCGCCATGCCTTGCCCGCTCCCCGTTCCCGGCGCCCTTAACACGGAGCGCGCGATCAGCCCTCGTCGCGGCGATACGGGGAGGATTGCGCGTACTCCTCCAGGGCCTGCCGGACGTAGGACGATTCCCGCCGCAGGTAGTCCTTGATCGCGCCGCGCAGGGACGGATCGGCGATGTCGTGGGCGGAGTGCATCAGAACCGGCCGGTAGCCCCGGGCCAGCTTGTGCTCTCCCTGCGCGCCCGCCTCGACCCGCGCCAGGCCGCGCGCGATCGCGAAATCGATCGCCTGGTAGTAGCAGACCTCGAAATGCAGGAAGGGGTGATCCTCGATGCAGCCCCAGTTGCGGCCGTAGAGGGCAGTGTCGCCGATCAGGTTGATCGCCCCCGCCACGTAGCGGCCCTCGCGCCGCGCCATCACCAGCAGCACGCGTTCCGGCATCCGCTCGCCGAGGAGCGAGAAGAAGCGGCGGTTGAGGTAGGGCCGGCCCCACTTGCGCGAGCCGGTATCCATGTAGAAGCGGTGGAAGGCGTCCCAGTGCGCTTCGGTCAGGTCGGAGCCCGTCACCCACTCCACCGTGATGCCGTTCGCGAGCGCGTCCCGCCGCTCCCGCTTCACGGCCTTGCGCTTGCGGGAGGCGAGCGCGGCCAGGAAATCGTCGAAGCCGCGGTAGCCGGCATTGTCCCAGTGGAATTGCTGGTCGGTGCGCTGCAGGAAACCGAGGTCGCCCGCTTGCGTCCACTGGCCCTCCGGCATGAAGGTGACGTGGATCGAGGAGGCCTTGGTCTCGCGCCGCAGGGCCCGCAATCCCGCCACCAGGGCGGCCATCGCCTCCGCGGCCGGCTCGCCCGGCGCCACGAGGAGCCGCGGCCCGGTGACCGGCGTGAAGGGCACGCTCACCTGGAGCTTCGGATAGTACTCGCCGCCCGCCCGGGCGTAGGCGTCCGCCCAGCCGTGATCGAAGACGTACTCGCCCTGCGAATGGGATTTCAGGTAGCAGGGCGCCACCCCGACGAGGCGGCCCGCGCGCTCCACCGCCACGTGGACCGGCAGCCAGCCCGTCCGCCCGGAGACGCAGCCCGCCTCCTCCAGGGCCGACAGGAAGGCGTGCGTCACGAACGGGTTGTGGGTCTCGCCGGTGCCCGCCAGCGATTCCGCCGAGAGGGCGCAGCGGTCCCAGTCGGCGGCCGCGATCTCGGCGATGCGCGGCACCACCCGGACCGTCAGGGCCTCCGGCGAGGCCGGGCCGCCTTGTGCTTGACCGCCGCTCTCCATCGCCCCGCACCTAAGGCCCGGGCCCCCGCGCAGCAAGGCGCCGCGACGCCGCGGCGGCTGATCTCGGAGGCCGCGCGGCGGGCCGATCCCGGCGGCGGGCCGGCTGGTGCCGGGCGGGCTCCGGTCGATCCTCCCGATGGGCGGCCGGTGGATGCTGCCGCCGGGTTCGGCGCTGCTCGGCGAGGACATGCCCGGGCTGAAAGGGCCGCTCGAACGCCTCGCCCGGGTCGTCGAGCGCGGCTGGCGAAGGGTGCTTCCCCGAAGCGGGGCGTGACGAAACGGCCACGGGTTGTCCCCGATCTTCGCTGCGACGCGGCAGACAGCCATCGTTCAGACTTGTTCCACCATCATGTGACGATCCTCACAGAACGGGGCACCGGATTGCCGGACACTGGCGCCACGTTCGAAAGCGGATCGAGCCATGACCCACCTGTATTTTCACTGCGGTCGCACCGGCGAGCTGCTCCTCGACTATCGCGGGGCGGCGGTGACCGACTTGAACGAGGCCCGTGATCGCGCGCTGGCGGTGGCCCGCTCGATGATGGAAACGGCCTACGGCCACGAGGACTTCTCCGACTGGTTCGTCTGCGTCGGCGACGAGGAGGACGAGGAGGTCCTGCGGATCCCCTTCACCTCGGCCCTGCCGACCCTGCACTGACGGCGCGGCCCACCGCCGCAAGGCCCCTCGCCGCTGCGGAGGGGCGCTCCACCTCTCCGAGGGCCGGGGCCGGACCCGGCCTCGCGAGACGCCGGTGCAGCAGCGGCCCACCATGATCCTCCGGAGCGGGCGCGGCGCGTGACGGCCCCCGTTCTCCTCTCCCGGCTCCTCTCCGGTTTCGGGACCCTGCGCGAGGTCGATGCCGCCGGCCGCATGCGGCGGGTGCTCCGGGCGCAGGAGGAAGCCGGTCTCGCCGTCGCCTTCCGCGCGCGGCTCGGTGCGATCGTGGTCGTCTCGCTCTGGCTGCTGGTCCTGGTCCCGGCCCCGCGCGACCTCTACTACCTCTCCCTCGCCGCCCTGTTCGTCATCCTCGGCTGGATCCCGTATCGCCTGAGGCGGCACCGCCGCGCCTCCGCGATCAAGCTCGCGTTCATCCTGCTCGATGCCGGGCTGGTGACGGCCTTCGTCGTGCTGCCGCCGCCCGGAGGCTTGGCGGTCGACTGGCCGATCCAGACGCGCCTGAGGCTGACCGAATACCTCTACGTCCTGCTCCTCCTCGGGGAGGCGAGCCTGTCCTACTCGCCCCTGGCGGTGGTCTGGACGGGCCTGTCGATCGTGGGCGCGTGGTCCGCGGCGGTGGCGGCCGTCTACCTGCGCGAGGACAGCCTGCGCTACCGCGACGTCGCGCGATCCGGCCCGCTCACCGACGACGCGGCCCTGCGCGTGGTCTTCGACCCGCACTTCGTGAGCCTCGGCTCCTGGTCGACGCAGATGGTCCTGACGGGGCTGCTCACGGCCCTGATCGCCCTCGCCGTGGCCCGGGCGCGGGCGGTGCTCGTGGCGCAGGTGCGCGGCGAGGTGGTGCGCACCGACCTCGCCCGCTACGTCTCGCCCGACGTGGCCGAGGCGCTGGCCGAGCGGGCCCATTCCGGGTTCGGCGCGCCGCGTGAGCGGGTGGTGGCGGTGCTGTTCGCCGACCTCGTCGGCTTCACGAGCCTCACGGAGCAGTTGCGGCCCGACACGGTCGTCGCCCTGCTGAAGATTTTCCGCGAGCGCTGCTGCCGGGTCGTGTTCGAGATGGGTGGGACGCTCGACAAGTTCCTCGGCGACGGGTTCATGGCCACCTTCGGCTGCCTCTCCGACGAGCCGGGCTGCGCGCGGGCCGCGATCGCCTGCGCGATCGCCCTGCAACAGGAGATGGCGGCCTGGAACGCCGAGCGCGAGGCGGCGGGCGAGCCGCCGATCGCGCTCTCGATCGGACTGCATTGCGGTCCGGTCGTCGTCGGCACGATCGGGGCGCGGGAGCGGGTCGAGTTCACGGTGGTCGGCGACGTCGTGAACGTGGCGAGCCGCCTGCAGCAGGCGACCCGCGATCTCGAGGCCGCGATCGTCGCGTCCGACGGCTGCCTGGAGGCCGCGACCCGGTCAGGGTTCGCCGCCGACGGGTTCGATCAGCCCCGCGAACTCACCCTGCGGGGCCGCAGCCAGCCGATCCGGATCCGCGTCTGGCGGCCCGGGATCCCGGGCGGGCGCTGATCCGGCCGAGGCGCGACGGCCCGGACCCGTGCGGTCAGCAGCCGCGGCAGATCGCGGTGGCGATGATCCGGTCGATCTCGCGGCTGCGGCGATCGAGGTCGGGCCGCGTGCCGGCGCGGGCGTCGAGGGGGCTCCCGACGGGCTTGGTGACGCCGAGCGCGGTGACCATGCGAAATGGCTGCGGCATCGCCGTACCCGCCAGGGCCGGACCGGCGAATCCGAGGAGGACGGCGACGAGGAGGGGGCGGGTCGGTGTCATCGGGTCGTCTCCGGGCGTTGCGGCGCGGCCATCGCGCCATGCCCCTGAGTGCCGCCGACCCGCCGGACCCGCGTGCGGGAGCGCACGGGCCCGCGCGGCGGCCCGATTCGGCCCGCGCCCGGCCGTCGTGGTAGGTTTGCACGCGGGAGGAAGGCCATGGCGGAGAGGGCCATGAGGGCGACGACGGGCGAGGCCGGTCCTGGCTTTCGCTACGAGGACCTCGCCCCGATCACGGATTTCCGGAACGTTCTCGATGAGCGGGCCTACCGCCCGGTGCCTGACGCGTGGTGGGTCGCCACGACGGATGTGATCGATTCCACCGCGGCCATCGCGGCGGGACGCTACAAGGCGGTGAACTTCGTCGGGGCCGCGGCGATCGCCGCGGTGCGCAACGCGCTCGGAGGGCGCGACCTCCCCTTCGTGTTCGGCGGCGACGGGGCGGCGCTGCTCCTCGCCCCGGACGAGGCGGAGGCGGGCCGCCGGGCGCTCGCCGCTACGGTGGCCTGGGCCGCGGCCGAGATGGACCTGCGGCTGCGGGCGGCCCTGGTGCCCGTCGCGGCGATCGGCGCGGCCGGGCTCAGCCTGCGCGTCGGGCGCTACGCGCCCTCGCCGCACGTCGCCTACGCGATGGTCATGGGCGGCGGGCTCGCCTTCGCGGACCGGGCACTCAAGGCCGGCCACTACGCTGTGGCGCCCGCCGTGGGCGAGCGCCCGGACCTCAGCGGCCTGTCCTGCCGCTTCTCGCCGGCCCGCGCGCGGCACGGGCTGATCCTCTCGGTCATCGTCCTCGGCCGCGCAGGCGCCGATCCGCCCGCGGTGCGGGCGGTGTTCGGCGAGGTGCTGCGGATCGTGGCGGCCGCGCCCGCCATGGGCCGGCCGCTGCCGGAGGGCGGCCCGCCCCTGCGCTGGCCGCCGGCCGGGCTCAGCGAGGAGGTGCGGGCCGCCGATGCGCCCCGCCCGGCCGCCCGGCTGCGTCTCGGCCTGCGCACCCTCGCGTCCCACCTCCTGTTTCGCTGGCGCATCCCGGTTGGGAGCTTCTCGCCCGCGCGCTACCTGCACGAACTCGTCGTCAACGCGGATTTCCAGAAATTCGACGACGGCCTGCGCATGACGCTCGATTGCGACGAGGCCACCGTTGCGGCGATCGAGGCGGTGCTGCGCAAGGCCGAGGCGGCGGGCCTCGTGGAGTTCGGGCTGCACCGGCAGGAGGCGGCCCTCACCACCTGCATCACGCCGGTGCCGACCGCCAGCGACCACGTTCACTTCATCGACGGCGACGGCGGCGGCTACGCGCGGGCGGCACAGGCGATCAAGGCCAAGCGCGCGGCCTGACACGCGCCGGAGCGCCCGCCGGGAGCCGGCCAAGGAACAGGGGAGGGTGTCCATGGACATCGTCGCGGACACGGTCGCGCCGGAGATCCCGTTCCTGGCCCCGCTCGATCCCGCGGCGGCCTTCGCCCTGCGCGAGCGCCTGGAGCCGATCGCCGTGCCCGGCGGGCAGGTGCTGTTCGAGCAGGACGCGCCGGCCGACGCGCTCTACGCCCTCGTCTCCGGCGCCGTGGGAATCTCGGCGCGGGACCCCGTCACCGGCGCGATGCGGCCCGTCGCCCGGGTGCGCCCGCCGGAGACCGTGGGCGAGATGGCGCTCCTCTCCGGCGAGCCGCGCTCGGCCACCGCGACGGTGCTGCGCGATTCCTCCCTCCTGCGCCTGTCGAAACGGGCCTTCGACGACCTCACCGCCCGCCACCCCGCCACCATGCTGTACTTCGCGCGGCTCCTGGCCGGGCGCCTGCGCAGCACCTCGGCCCAGGCGCCGCTGGCGATGGCGCCGATGACCTTCGCGGTGATCGGCGTCACCGACGGAATCGACGCCACCGCCTTCGCGCAGGCGCTGGCCGCCCTGTTGCCGGGACGCACGACGCTCCTCGGCGCCTGGCCCGACGGCGCCGACGACACCTGGTTCCACCGGCTCGAAACCGCCCACGACCGGGTCGTCTACGCGGCCGAGGCGCCCGGCAGCGGCTGGGCCAATCTCTGCCTTCGGCGGGCCGATCACGTGCTCCTCCTCGCCGCCGCCGGCCGCCCGCCCCGCGCGGCGCTCTCGGGCCGGATCTCCATGCCGGTGCCGGGCTGGACGCATCACGATCTCGTCGTGATCGACCGCCCGGAGGCCGCCCGGCCCGGCCGCCTTCACCCGGAGCTGGAGGCGCTGCCGACCGAGCTGCGCCTCCACGCCCGCGCGGGCCATCGCGCCGACCTCGCGCGGGTGGCGCGGATCGCGAGCGGCACCGCGCGGGGCCTCGTCCTGGGCGGCGGCGGCGCGCGCGGCTTCGCGCATCTCGGGGTGATGCGCGCCCTGGCGGAGGCGGGCCTGCCCGTCGACCTCGTGGCCGGCACCAGCATGGGCGCCGTCACCGCCGCGAGCCTCGCGATGGGGTGGAACCTCGACGAGATCACGGCCCACGTGGTCTCGGCCTTCGTGGCGACCTCGCCCCTCAACGACTACACTTGGCCGATTGCGGCGCTCACCCGGGGCGCGAAGGTCGATCAGCGTCTCGCCCTGCATTTCGGGGACGTGCGGATCGAGGATCTCTGGCTCCCCTTCCTGTGCGTCTCCACGAACCTCACCACCGGCTGCGCCATGGTCCATCGCTGCGGCCCGCTGGTGCCGGCCCTGCGCGCCAGCATCGCGATCCCGGGCCTGCTGCCGCCGGTGCTCCACCCCGAGGGCGTCCTCGTCGACGGCGGCGTGATGAACAACCTGCCGGCCGACCTGATGGCGGCGCTCGGCCGCGGCACGGTGCTGGCGGTCGACGTCGCGGGCGACGTCGCCCTCGACACGATGCCGAGCCGCCCGCTGCGCTCGCGGCTGATGCGCCGGGCCTTCGGCGTGCCGGTCGCGATGCCGGGAATCACCCAGATCCTCCTGCGCGCCGCCACCGTGTCGAGCGACGCCTCCGCCGCCATGGCCCGCGGCCGCGCGACGGCGGTGCTGCGCCCCCCGCTGGCGGGGATCGACCTGCGGGCCTGGCGCAGCTACGCGGCGATCGAGGAGATCGGCTACCGGCACGCGCGGGAGCGGATCGAGGCCGGGGCGCTGGAGGCATGGGCGGGGGGCGTGGGGTGACCCGGCTTGGCGGCCCGCTCAACCGTCCTGAAGCGGACCCAGCGCCGTCCGCGCCGCCGCGCCGACCGCCTGCATGGCCACGGCGTGGGGATGGGGGCCGTGGCTGATGCGGGAGACGCCGGCGCGTGCGAGCGTGTCCCGGGACGGCGCGTGCGGACCGGCCATCACGTTGAGGGGAAGCGCGACCGCGGCGCAGAGCCGCGCGATCAGGTCCGGATCGATCAGACCGGGCACGAAGAACCCGTTCGCCCCGGCCTGCGCATAGATGCGGGCCCGCTCCACGGCCTCGTCCAGGAGGCCCGCGTGGCGTCTCGGTTCGGGTTCCTGCAGGAACAGGTCGGTGCGGGCATTCACGAAGAGCCCCACGCCGGCGCCATCGGCGGCGGCCCGCGCGGCGGCGATGCGGCCCGCCTGGGCATTCGGCGCGTAGAGCCCCCGCTCGCCCACAATCCCGTCCTCGAGATTGAGCCCGACGGCGCCCGTCGCGATGAGGCGCCCGACGCTCTCCCGGACCCCATCGGGCTCGCGTGCGTAGGCCCCCTCGAAATCCACCGTGACGGGAAGGTCCGTCGAGGCGACGATGCGCGCGCAGATGGCCAGAGCCAGCGTCATTGGGATCTGCTCGCCGTCCGGGTAGCCCTGGGCCGCGGCGACCGCCGCGCTCCCGGTGGCGATCGCCGCCGCGCCGGCCCCGGCGACCGCCTTGGCGGATCCCGCGTCCCACACGTTGTAGAGGATGACGGGAGCGCCGGATCGGTGGAGGGCCGCGAACAGCCGCGCTTTCTCGTTCTGCCTGGCGGCGGCCGATTCGGTTTCGACGTGGTTCACGAGGCGATCCTCCGCTCTTCCTGCCCCAACGAGATGTCCGGTCTGTCGTTGCCCGGCGCCGATGCGCTTGCTGGACGGGCGCCGAGGTAGCCGCATTCGAGTTCGATGAGCCGCCGCTTGCGCCACAATCCGCCGCCGTAGCCCGTCAGCGATCCGTCCGCGCCGATGACGCGATGGCAGGGAACGACGAGCGCGATCCGATTGGCGCCATTCGCCCGTGCGACGGCGCGCAGGGCATCGGGTCGCCCCACCGCGACGGCAATCTCGCGGTAGCTGCGGGTCTCGCCGGGCGGAATCGCCCGCGGGGCGGCCCAGACGGCGTGGGAGAAGGCGCTGCCCGGCTGGGCGATCGCCACGGTGAAGCGGGCGTCACGCCCCGAGAAGAAGCAGTCGAGCTCGGTCTCCAGCCGGTCGGTCACCGCCCAACGGCCGATCTGCATCCCGTACGTCGCCGCAGCGACGAGCGACGTCAGTTCGGTCGCGAGCGCCGCGCGATCGATGAATTCGAGGAGGTGGATCGCTGTCTCGTCGGCGACGGCGACCATGGGGCCGAGGGGTGTTCCGATCCAGTCGATGCGAAGCCTCGCGCTCCGTCGAAGGGCTGCGGGCGCGCGGCCGAGGAGGCGGGTGACGGCGTCGCGGAACGCGCTGGCGGAGTCGAAGCCGGCAGTCACCTGCGCGTCGATCACGCGGCCTGCCTCGCCGAGAGCGCGCATGCCCGCTTGGAGGCGCCGGGACCGCGCCATCGCCAGGAAGGTCATTCCGAAATTGCGCCGGAAATTCCGGCGAACCGTGGACGGATCGAGATCCATCGCGGTGATGTCGGCTTCCGTCCAGCGCCGCTCCGGGGCCGCGTCCAGGGCCGCGAGGAGCCGGGCGACCACCGGATCGTCCCCGATCATCGCGCTCAGCGGACGGCAGCGCAGGCACGGACGGTACCCCGCCGCGATGCAGGCCGCGGGACTGTCGCGGAACTGGCAATTCTCGAATCGGGGCTTCCGCGCCGGGCAGGACAGCCGGCAGAAGATCCCGGTCGTCACGACGCAGACGAAGGCGCGCCCGTCGTATCGATCGTCGCGGGCGAGAAGGGCCGCGTAGAGGATCTCGGGGCTTGGAAGGGCGAAGAGCATGGCCGAAGGCATAACGCCTCGCGAGGCGCGCCGCGGCCGGAAAACGGGCACGGATTTCCGTTGCGAGTCGGGGCGGTTTGGCCGTCCAGCCCGAGGCTCGGTCAGGCTCCGCGCGCCGCGCCCGCTCCGCCAGCGGGGTGACGCGGCGCGCGGGCCGCGTCAGGGCGTCGGCCGGGCCGCCTCCGGAGCGGGCGCGAGCAGGTCCTTGACCCGCGCCGGCCAATCGGCCGGAACCACGATCCAGCTCGGCAGGGCGGGCAGCACGCCCGCCGCGGAGCCGTTCCACCGCTCCGCGAGGGTGCGGCGGCTCTGCGCGTCCATCTCGCGGATCTTCAGCGCGAGGAGCTTCTCCTGGATCGGCAGCGTCTGAAGCTGCGCCTGCGCGCTCTGGGCGTTCTTGATCGCCACGAAGGTCATGTCGATCGCCCGCTGGATCTCGGGATTGTCGAAGGTCAGCCCCTCCGCGTAGCCGAGCGTGGTCACGGTGATGCCCATGGGGGCGTAGACCCGCCTGACCTCGGCCTCGACCGCCTCGATGACCGCCGCCTTCTCGCGGATGGCCTCGTCCGTGGTCCGCTTGCCGAACTCCTTGGCCATCGCCGCCTGCACGGTGCGGTGCAGGTTCTCGTCCACGACCTCGGCGAGGGAGCGGCCGTAGATCACGCTGGCGAAGTTCACCTGCGGGTCGCTGGGATTGCCCGGCAAGGGACGGGCGCCGAACCAGTAGACGAACTTCGCCGCGTCCTCCTCCTTCACGAAGGCGGAGATCACGATCCCAGTGCGCAGGGTGACCGATTCGGCGGTCTCGAACCGGATGCCCTGGTCCCTGGCCGAGGTGCCGCGCTCGCTGGCGCTCACCCACTCGCGCGAGACCGGCGAGCGGTCGACGATCATCAGGCGCGCGGCCGGCACGTAGTAGTCCGAGGACCAGCCGGGATTGCGGATCAGCGTGTGCGGGATCTGCACCCGCTTCATCGCCACCTTGCGCTCGCTGAGATAGGCCTCGGACATGAAGGCGGCCTGCCCGGAGCGGTTCTCGCCGATCTCCGGGATCAGGAAGGCGGTCTCGTTCGGCATCACCTCCCGGTACTCGGGATAGTCGCGGGTGTCGTAATAGGCCGCGGCGGACTCCGGAGAGACGTCGAGGAGGATCGCGGCGAGGAGGGCGGCGGCGCCCGGGCCGCGCCGCGCCCCGAGCCAGATCGCCCCGAGCGCGAGGAGCGAGGCGACGGCCACCGCCGTGCCGGTCTGGCCGGCCGCCTGCGCGGCGAGCGCCGTCTCGACGGCCGGCCAGTCGCCGTTCTCGAACTGGCGGGCGGCGATGCGGCCGGCGGCGGCTGCCGCCGCGGTGTCGGCGGGCTGCGCCCGCCAGAAGACGAGATCGAGGCCGACGACGAGCGCCGTCAGGCCGATGCGGACCGGAGAAGTCATGGAATGGAACTGTCGGTGAGACGCTGAGAGCACCCCGGAAGGCCGGGGAACCGTCACCGTGGGCGGAGGACGCCCGGGGTCTCGCCGGGGTCGCGTCGCGCGGTCCGCGCCTGTCCGGAATGGCGGCGCTGGACCGGATTCATCGCGCCGCACGCGCTGCGCCGCAATATGGAACAACCTGCGCCGCACGAAGGCCTGGGCGGCGAGCCATGCCGGCGCCGCGGGTCGGGCCGGGAACCGGAAGCATCCTCGCGCGTCGGCCCGGCCGTCAGGCGACGCCGTCGATCGACAGCCTCAGGTGCTGGGGCCCGCGCAGCGAGGCGCCGGGCCGGTAGGGTGGCGGGTCCTCGATCAGGCGGGGCGCCCTGAGCCGCCGGGCGAGCGCCACCAGGGCCGCTTCGGCCTCCAGCCGCGCGAGCGGCGCGCCGACGCAGAAATGCAGGCTGCCGCCGAAGCCGAAATGCTGGTTGTTCTCCCGGTCCGGATCGAACCGGTCGGGATCCGCGAAGCGCGCCGGGTCGCGGTTGCCCGAGGCGAAGAGGAGCACCACGGGCGCGCCCTCCGGGATGGTGACGCCGTCCATCCGGATCTCGGCCAGCGCCTTGCGGGTGCGGAAATGGACCGGCGGCTCGTAGCGCAGCAATTCCTCGATCAGCCGCGGGGCGATCTCGGGCTCGGCGCGCAGGCGCTCCAGGTGCTCGGGGAAGCGCAGCAGCGTCAGCATGCCGTTGGTGATCAGGTTCACGGTCGTCTCGTGACCGGCGATCAGCAGCAGGATCGCGGTCGCGATCAGGTCGTAATCGCCCATCCGGCCGACCTTCGGATCCTCGCCGGTGGCGAGGCCGGTGAGCAGGTCGTCCTTCGGGTGGCGGCGCTTGTCGCGGATGAGATCCTGCATGTAGGCGGCGATCTCGTCGAAGGTCTCGATGTTGCGCCCCACCGTCTCCTCGTCGTGGCGGGCATCCGGCTCCAGCGCCGTGGCGAGCTGGGTCGCCCAGCCGTGGAACCGCGCCTCGTCCTCGGGCGGCACGCCGAGGAGTTCGCAGATCACCGTGACGGGGAGCGGGTAGGAGAAGTGGTCGACGAGGTCGATCTCGCGCGCGTCCCGGCGCTGGTCGAGGAGGTCGGCCACGAGCCCGTCCACCCGCTCGTGCATCGCCCGGATCCGCGCGGGGGTGAACTCGCGCATCACGTGGCGGCGCAGCACGTCGTGGTCGGGCGGGTCGCGGAAGATGAAGGGCCGGTGCTTGGTCCGCACGTGGTCCTTGATCGGGTTGAGGATCCAGTCCTTGAGCGGGTTGCCGGTGCGCGGATGCGAGGCGGAGGGCAGGTCCTCGGAACTGATCCGCGGGTCGAAGACGAGGGCGCGCAGGGCGGCGTGGGTCGTGACCACGCAGGTGCCGTCGTCCTGCACCGCCACCGGCGCGGCGCGCAGGCGCGCGTAGAGCGGGTAGGGGTTCGGACGGTTGGCCTGGTCCTTCACCGCGGCGAACAGACTGGACTCGGGCGTCGGGTCGGGCATCGGGAACTAGCCTCGCGCCGGGCGCTGGGGGAAGCCGGGATCGGCGGGGACGACGCGGCCCTGGTCGGTCGCGCCGAGGATCGGCGGAAAGGCGTCCCGCGCCGCGATGCGCGCCGCGTAGGCCGGGAGCCAGCGGGTCGAATCGAAGGAGACGGCCGCGACCGTGCGTCCCTGCCGGGCGTAGACCGCCACGAAGCGCCGTTCCGCGAGATCGCCCTGCGTGACCGCCACGCTGTCGGCGCCGTTCGTCAGGCCGACCGACTTGATGTTGACGTCGAACTGGCTCGACCAGAAGGCCGGGATCTCCGCGTAGGGCGCCTGCGCGAGGCCCAGCAGGGTGCGGGCGGCGTGCTCGGCCTGGGCCACGGCGTGGCCCCAATGCTCGAAGGCTACCGGCCCGTCCTCGTAGAGCGGGTGGGGGAAGCGCGCGACGTCGCCCGCCGCCGCCACGCCGGGGACGGGCGTGCCGTCGCGGTCGAGGACGCGGCAGAGCGCGTCGCAGGCAACGCCGCCCGCATCCGCCGCGACGCCGCTGCCGCTGAGCCACTCGGTGTTGCGCAGGGCGCCGAGGGCCACGATCACCACCTCCGCCTCGATCGATCCGCCTCCGGCGAGGCGCGCCGCCCGCACCCGGCCGTCCGCATCGGCCTCCAGGCTCGCGACGCGGGTCGAGGGGCGGTAGTCGATGCCGGCCGCCCGCACCATTGCCGTCACCACGGCGCCGATGCGGGTCCCGAGCACCGAGGCGAGCGGCGTCGGGTTCGGGTCGATCAGGGTCACGGGCAGGCCGATCGACCGGCAGGCCGAGGCCGCCTCGCAGCCGATGAAGCCCGCGCCGATGATCAGCACCCGCTTCGGGCCGGCCGAGAGGGCGGCGCGCAGGCGCTCGGCATCATCGCGGTTGCGGATGGTGTGGACGCCCTGCAGCCGGCCCTCCTCGGGGACCGGCCAGGGCCGCGCCCGCGTGCCGGTGGCGATCAGCAGGCGGTCGAAGGGCAGGCGCTCGCCCGAGGCAAGCGCGACCTCGCGGGCCGAGAGGTCGAGGCCGATCGCGGCGGAGCCGAGGCGCCAGGTCAGGTCGAGCCCGGGGCGCGACGGCAGGGCGATGCGATCGGGCCGCGCCGAACCGGCGAGCACCCCCTTCGAGAGGGGCGGCCGGTCGTAGGGCGGGTGCGGCTCGTCGCCGACCAGGGTGATCGGGCCGCGGTGCCCCTCGCGCCGCAGGGCCTCGGCGCCGCGCAGCCCCGCGAGCGAGGCGCCGACCACGACGATGCGCTCCCCCTCAGCCATGGGAGGCGGCCTCCTCCGGCTCGACCTCCAGCAGGATCGCCCGCACCGGGCAGGCCTGCACCGCCCGCTCGATCTCGCGGCGGCGTTCCGGCGGCGGCGCCGTGTCGTAGACCAGCACCTCAGGCCCGTGGAGCGCGAAGCTGTCGGGCGCCGCGAAGCAGCATTGCGCGTAGGCTTGGCAGCGATTGAGGTCGACGACGACGCGCATCCGATCCTTCCCTCCTGTCCTCGCCGCAGGGCGCTCCCGCGCTGCAGCGAAACACCGCCGACAACGAAACGGCACGCGGCCGCGGTTCTCGCACGGGCGGATTCGTCGCGCCGCCGCGACGGTTACGGGTCAGCCGGCGAAACGCTCCGCGCGACCGTGCGGCGCATCGTAATCGAGGATCGGGCCGAGCGGCACGATCCCGGTTGGATTGATGCTCGGGTGGCTCTCGTAGTAGTGGCGCTTGATGTGGGTCAGGTTCACGGTCGGGCGGATCGCCGGCTGCTGGTAGAGGTCGCGCAGGTAGGGCGCGAGATTCGGGTAGTCCGCGATCCGCCGCAGATTGCACTTGAAGTGCCCGACATAGACGGGATCGAACCGAACCAGGGTGGTGAACAGGCGGATATCCGCCTCCGTCAGGCTTTCCCCGAACAGGAAGCGGCCCCGACCCAGCCGCGCGTCGAGGGCGTCGAGTTCCTCGAACAGGGCCGTCACCGCCTCCGCGTAAGCGTCCTGGCTGGTCGCGAAGCCGGCCTTGTAGACCCCGTTGTTGACGCGGTCGTAGACCCGGGCGTTGAGAGCATCGATCTCGGGCGTCAGGTCCGCCGGGCAGAGGTCCGGGCCGCCTGGGAAGGCGGCATTCAGCATCCGGATGATCTCGGCCGATTCGTTTGAGACGATCGTCGACCGCTCCTTGTCCCAGAGGACCGGCACGGTGACGCGCCCCGTGTAGGACGGATCGGCCTTGAGGTAGACCTCGTAGAGGCGCCGCGCGCCGTTCACCGAGTCCGGCGTCGCGCCCGGCGAGTCGCCGAACACCCAGCCCTCCGCGCCCATATGCGGGTCGACGACGCTGACCGAGATCGCCTCCTCCAGCCCCTTCAGGGCGCGCACGATCAGGGTCCGGTGCGCCCAGGGGCAGGCGAGGGAGACGTAGAGGTGGTAGCGGCCGGCGACCGCCGGAAACCCGCCCTCGCCCGAGGGGCCGGCGGCGCCGTCCCGGGTCACCCAGTTGCGGAAGGCGGAATCCTTGCGCACGAAGCGCCCGCCCGTCGCCTTGGTGTCGTACCACTGGTCCTGCCAGACGCCGTCGACGAGCAGTCCCATAGCGACCTCCTGATAGCCCGCTGCAGAGATGGGTCGCGCCGGGCGCGCGGACCAGCGGTCAGGCCGTGGCGGCGAGTTTGCGGGCCGCGGCGGCCTCGCAGTCGAAGCGATCGTCCGGCACCCGGTAGAGGAACCGTTCCGCCATCTCGACCAGGACGAGGTGCGGCTTCGTCGCCGCCACGTAGCCCCAATCCACGCTCGCTGACCACACGAAGTGCAGCTCGCGGAAGCTCTCGGCGAGCAGGCCGGTCAGGAAGAAGTCGCCGAAATGCGCGCAGGAATCGCCGAACAGCACGACCCGGCGGGGATCGGCATGCGCGCCCTCATTGCGAAAAACCACCCGGGCGCCGACGTGGAGGTCCATCGCCCGCCCCTGCGACTCGTAGGTCGCGACCAGGGCATTCGCCTCGACCCGCGCCGCGTCCCGCAGGTAGTGGAACATCCGGGCCGCCTCGCGCGGCCGTACGGGCAGCTTGGCGCCGAGGTCGAGCACCGCCTCGGACACGGCGTGGGGCCGCTCCGCGAGATCGCCGCGGGGGGAGGCCCCGAGGGCGCGCATGATCTCCGCGTAGGCGAGCCGGCAGCCCCGGTCCGTCCAGTGGGTGTCGGTGCGCAAGTAGAGCGGGGGATCACCCGCGCGGGCCGCCCGCATCGGCCCGACGAGATCGATCCAGGCGCCCGCCGCGGGTGAGCGGGAGAGCGCCTGGCCGAGGCGGCGGGCCGGCGACAGGGCCGGATCGAGGGCGATCCCGTCGAGCCGGTCCTCGTAGATGCTGAGCTTCTCGGGGACGATCACCTGGTGAAAGCGTGCCCCGAGCGCGGCGGCGCGCCTCGCCCGCCGCTCGATCAGGCGCCGCCAGCGCCACCGGAGCCAGGCATTCGGCAGAGTCGCGCGGTATTGCTGCAGCACCCGGTTGGTTCCTCCGATGAGGAAGAGCCAGCCGTCCCGCCCCACATGCACGCCGTGATCCGTCATGCGCGCCGCTGTAGCGGTGCCGCGCCCGCCTGAACAGCGGGCTCGACGGGAAAGGACGGAGCGCCATCTCGCAACGACCATGTCGCAGCCGCCCCTGATCCTGACGCTCTGCCTCGACGAGGCCGCCTTCACCCGCTTCAACGCGGAGCGCCGGGCGCATTTCCCCGCGGCCCTGAACCACATTCCGGCCCACGTGACCCTCTTCCACCACCTCCCCGGCGAGGAGGAGCGCGGCATCGTCGAGACCCTGGCGGCCCTGGCGCGGACCGAGGCGCCCGCCCCCGTTCGGGTTGCGGGCCTGCGCTTCCTCGGACGGGGCGTCGCCTACGACCTCGACGCCCCGGCGGTCGCGCGCCTGCGCGCCCGCCTCGCCCAGGCCTTCGCGCCCTGGCTGACGCCGCAGGACCGGCAGGGCTTCCGGCCGCACGTCACGGTTCAGAACAAGGTGGCCCCCGACGTCGCGCGGGCCCTGCACGGGCGGCTCTCGGCGGCCTTCGCGCCCTTCGACGCGACCGGAACCGGCCTCCTCCTCTGGCGCTATCTCGGTGGCCCGTGGGAGAAGCGGGCCCGCTTTCCCTTCGCCGGATCCGAGGCATGAACGGCATCGCGCAGCACAGCACCTTCCGGCACGCCGCCGCCGGCCTGTGGACGCGCCTGCGCCTGAACGAGGTGGGTCCGCTCGCCTCGCTCCTCGCGGTCAGCTTGTTCGGGTTCGGCTTCCTGAAGGTCGCCGGCGAGGTCTCGGAAGGCGACACCAAGGCCTTCGACGCGAAGCTGCTGCTGGCGCTCCGGCATCCCGGCGACCTCAGCCACCCAATCGGGCCGGCTTGGCTGCCCGAGACCATGCGGGACATCACTGCCTTCGGGAGCGTCTTCGGCATCGTCTACGTGACGGTCAGCGTGGTGATCTACATCGCAGTGACCCGGCGCGGCCGGGCGGCCCTGTTCGTGGCGGCGGCGGTCGGGGGCGGCAACCTCCTCTCGACACTCCTCAAGCTCTATTACCAGCGCCCGCGGCCTGACCTCGTGCCCCACGGCATGGAGACCTTCACGGCAAGCTTCCCGAGCGGGCACGCCACCCTGTCGGCGGTGACCTACCTGACGCTGGCGATTCTGCTCGCCCGCATCTCGAAGGGCCGCCGGGTCAAGGCGCTGGTGATCGCGCTCGGCGTGGCGACGACGCTCCTCGTCGGCACGAGCCGGGTCTATCTCGGCGTGCACTGGCCGAGCGACGTGCTGGCGGGCTGGTGCGTGGGGGCGGCCTGGGCCGCCCTGTGCTGGTTCGTCGCCCTGCAGCTCCAGCGGCGCCGGGTGGTCGAGGCGCCCGACCCGCCGCCGGTCTGACCCTCTCGCCCGAGCCTTGCGGCCCGGCTCCGCGTCTTCTAGCCAAGGGGCTTAAGACAGGGGACTTGGCCTCACCGGGGAGGAACGCGGTGGATTACGAGAACATCCGGGTCGAGACGCGCGGCCGGGTCGCGCTGATCACGCTGCACCGGCCGGCGCAGCTCAACGCGCTCTGCGGGCCTTTGATCGCCGATCTCAACCACGCCCTCGACGGCTTCGACCGCGATCCCGGCATCGGCTGCATCGTCATCACGGGCTCGGAGAAGGCCTTCGCGGCGGGCGCCGACATCACCGAGATGCGCGACCGCACCCATCCGGAATTCGCCATGGCCGACCCGTTCGGCGAATGGGACCGGGTCGGGCGGCGCCGGAAGCCGATCATCGCGGCGGTCGCCGGCTACGCCCTCGGCGGCGGCTGCGAACTCGCCATGATGTGCGACTTCATCCTGGCGGCCGACACCGCGAAGTTCGGCCAGCCGGAAATCAAGCTCGGCGTCATCCCGGGCGCGGGCGGGACCCAGCGCCTGACCAAGGCCGTCGGCAAGGCGAAGGCGATGGAACTCTGCCTCACGGGACGGCTGATGGACGCGGCGGAAGCCGAGCGCTCCGGCCTCGTCGCCCGGATCGTCCCCGCCGCCGACCTGCTCGCCGAGGCCTGGAAGACCGCCGAGACCATCGCGGCGATGTCGCTGCCCGCGGTGATGACCGTGAAGGCCTGCGTCGAACGGGCCTTCGAGACGACGCTCAGCGAGGGCGTGCGCTACGAGCGCGACGTCTTCTACGGGCTCTTCGCCACCGCCGACCAGAAGGAGGGCATGGCCGCCTTCCTGGAGAAGCGCAAGCCGCACTTCGAGCACCGCTGATGACGACGATCACCTTCGCCGACGTCGAGGCCGCCGCACGGCGGATCGCGGGCGTCGCCCACCGCACCCCGGTGCTCACCTCCCGCACCGCCGACCAGCGCATGGGCGCCCGGCTGTTCTTCAAGGCCGAGCCCCTGCAGCGGGCCGGGGCCTTCAAGTTCCGCGGCGCCTACAACGCGATCGCGGCGCTCACCGACGAGGAGCGGCGGCGCGGCGTACTCGCCTTCTCGTCCGGGAACCACGCCCAGGCCATCGCCTATGCGGGGGCGCTGCAATCGGTGCCGACCGTCATCGTGATGCCGCACGACGCACCCGCAATCAAGGTCGCGGCGACGGCGGGCTACGGCGCCGAGATCGTGCGCTACGACCGCTACCAGGAGGACCGCGAGGCGGTGAGCCGCCGGATCGCCGAGGAGCGCGGCCTCACGATGATCCCGCCCTACGACCACCCGCAGGTGATCGCCGGCCAGGGCACGGCCGTGAAGGAGCTGCTGGAGGAGACCGGCCCCCTCGACGTGATCCTGGTCTGCCTCGGGGGCGGGGGGCTGCTCGCGGGCTCGCTGCTCGCGGCCCGGGCGCTGGCGCCCGAGAGCGCTATCTACGGCGTCGAGCCGGAAGCGGGCAACGACGGCCAGCGCTCGCTGGCAGCGGGCGAGATCGTGCGCATCCCGGTCCCGGTCTCGATCGCCGACGGGGCGCTCACCACCCATCTCGGGCAGCACACCTTCCCGATCATCCGCCGGGAGGCCGCCGGGATCGTCACCGTGTCGGACGCGCAACTCGTCGCGGCCATGCGCTTCTTCGTCGAGCGGATGAAGCTCGTGGTGGAGCCGACCGGCTGCCTCGCCGCCGCGGCAGCCTTCGAGGGAGTCGTGCCGGTCGCCGGAAAGCGGGTCGGCGTGGTCCTGTCCGGTGGCAATGTCGACCCGGCGGCGCTGGCCCGCCACCTCGCCGCATGAGTGCGGCGACGCCGGAGGCGCTGTTCGCGTTCCTCGCCGAACTCGGGATCCCGGTGCGCACGGTCGCGCACCGGCCGGTCCACACCGTGGCGGAATCCCGCGACCTCAAGGCGGGCCTCCCCGGCGGGCACTCGAAGAACCTGTTCCTGAAGGACAAGCGCGACCGGCTCTTCCTCGTCACCGCGGAGGCGGAGGCGCGGATCGACCTCAAGCGTCTGCACACCGCCATCGGGGCGACCGGGCGGTTGTCCTTCGGCTCCGCCGAGCTTCTCGGGCAGGTGCTCGGCGTCCAGCCCGGTTCGGTGACGCCGCTGGCAGTGATCAACGATCGGGACCGGCGCGTCACGGTGATTCTCGACGCGGCGCTGATGACGCGGGACCCGGTGAACGTTCATCCGCTCCACAACGCCGCCACCACGGCCATCGCCCCCGGAGACCTGATCCGCTTCCTGGAGGCGACGGGCCACCCGCCCCGGGTGATGGCCCTGCCGGGACCGGCCGAGGAGACGCTCAGCGCCTGAGGGACGCGGCGCGGGTCGTCGCCCGCTCGGAGACCAGGCGGGCGCCGGCGGGCGCGATCACCACCAGGCTGCCGCAGGGCGGCGTGGAGGTGATGACCGCGCTCGCCACGCCCCAGAGGCTGCCGCCCGCGGTGACGACCGGCCCGCCCGAATCGCCGATGCAGACCTGAGCGCCCTGGGTGCGGGCGAAGGTCAGTCCGCTCGCCGTGACGGCGAGGGGCGTGAGCCGCGCGGTCTTGAGCGTGCCGGGCCGCCCGCCCGAGAGCCCGACCCCCGCGAGCACGAGCCGCCCCGGCAGCCGCCGCACCGCGCGGCCGACCGGCACCGGCACCCGGTCGCGGACCGGCCGGGCGAGGCGGATCACCGCGATATCGAGGGACAGGGCCTGGAGGTTGATGCCGAGATCGCCCGCCTCCGCCCCGTCGCGGTCCACGGCGAAGCGCGACACCGCGGCCGCCCGGTAGACCGGGGCGGTCGGCTGGCTGCCGCGGTAGAAGATCACCACGGCGCCGAGCGGGGTCTCGCCGATGCAGTGGGCGGCGGTCAGGACGAGGTCGCGGGCGATCAGCACGCCCGAGCAGCGCGTGACCTGGATATCGTCCTCCTGGCGGTTGACCGTCCCGAGGGCCACGGTGGCGCGGGTGAGGGCGTCGCGTCCGCTCGCGGGGATTCCGCCCTCGATGGCCTGCGCGGGCGGGGCGAGCGCCAGGGCGACGGGCAGCGCGAGGAGCGCGCGGCGCAGCCCGCGGAAGCAATGGCGCGGCGGTGATCCCATGCTGAGGCTCCCGGGCGGGGGTGTTCGATGATCCTACAGGGGCATCGATGGCGGGGCGATGGAATTGCGCTTCAACGACGCCCGAACCGTTCCCTCGTCGCGGAGGAGGATGCCCCACGGAGTGAAGCGGGAGAAGAGAGCCCCGTTGATGGACATCACTGACCCGTGGCGACGGACGCCCCAATCCTGACAATTCCGCCGACGGACCTCCGCAGGGCACCGTGACCGCTCGACTGCGTCGGCTGGGCAGTGGCTGGTATGACATCGCGAGACTTGCTCACCGTCGATCAGGCTGGTGACCTGCATCTCTCCTCCAGCGGAAGGTTCGCAAACCACAGCATCAGTTCCGACCAATGGCAATAAACCCATCTCCTCATGCTGAGGTGCGACCGCAGGGAGCCTCGAAGCACTCCGGAACAGGTTGTCCAAGGCACTCTTCTCCGGGATCTACGGTCAGGGGTGCTTCGAGGCTCCCTGCGGTCGCACCTCAGCATGAGGCGTGTTGTGTCCTTCAGAAGTGCTCAGCCGATCAGCCGGCTACAAAGATGTGTGGACACATTCGCTGCAAGGGGGAGGGGAGATGACGCTCGATCCTCAACGGCCTGGCGCCCGGCGGCGACCTGTGGATCCGCAGGCCCGCAGGGGCGGGAGAGTGCGCGTCGCGCAGCACTTCGCCGCTGCCGGGCCTTGACTCCATCATATTGGAAATTCAATCTCCCATCATGGAAACGGCATCGACCCTCGACCAGCGCCTTGCTGAGCGGCTGCGCTCCCTTCGCGCCGCGCGCGGCCTCACGCTCGACGCCCTCGCGCAGCGTTCTGGCGTCAGCCGCTCGATGATCTCGCTGATCGAGCGTGCCGAGAGCAGTCCGACCGCCTCCGTGCTGGAAAGGCTCGCCGCCGGCCTCGGTCTCCCGCTCGCGGCTCTGTTCGCGGTCGATCCACGGGACGAGGCCTCGCCGCTCAGCCGCCGCACCGACCAGCAGTCCTGGCGGGACCCCGGGACCGGCTATCACCGCCGCGCACTCTCGCCGCCGGGCTTCCCGACGCCCCTCGACCTCGTCGAGGTCGAGCTGCCGCCCGGCGTCACCGTCGCCTACGACAGCACTCGCGCGCCGCCCCTGGAGCAGCAGGTCTGGGTCCTAGACGGTGCCGTCACGATCACGATCGGCGACGCCGTCCACGCCCTCGGGACCGGCGACTGCCTCGCCATGCGGGTCGACAGACCCGTCGCCTTCCACAACCCGACCGACCGTCCCGCCCGCACGCTCGTGGCCGTGGCGACCGGCGGGGCCGACCGCACGAGGTGACGCCGTGACCGATCCGATCCTTCGCGCCCTCACCGGCGCCGAGACCCTGGCGCGCGCCGAGGCGCTGGCGGAGATCCTGATCGATTGCGTCGAGACCGGCGCCTCGGTCAGCTTCATGGCGCCGCTGCCGCGGGACAAGGCGCTCGCCTATTGGCGCGGCGTCGGGGAGAGCGCCGGGCGCGGCGAGCGGGTCGTGATCGTCGCGGAGGCGGAGGGGGAGATCCTCGGGACGGCGCAGCTCGTCCTCGCGCAGCCCGAGAACCAGCCCCACCGCGCCGACGTCTCGAAGGTCCTGGTTCCCAACCGCGCGCGCCGGCGCGGGATCGGCGCGGCGCTGATGCGGGCGCTGGACGCCCAGGCGCGGCAGGCGGGCAAGACGCTCCTGGTCCTCGACACCGCGAGCCCCGAGGCGGAGCGGCTCTACGTGCGGGAGGGCTGGCAGCGGGTCGGGGCGATTCCCGGCTACGCGCTGCTGCCGGACGGGCGCCCCTGCGACACGATCCTGTACTACAAGGCGCTCGCCTGAGGGGGGCGCCTCTCGTTTGCCATCATGGCCTGCGAGGGCGGCCCTCCCGCCCCGTTCCGGAACCCCGCCGATGTCGACCGACCCCTCCACCCCCGGCTCCGTCGTCACGGTCGGCGACGTGCGCTTCGGGAATCACCTCCCGCTCAGCCTGATCGCCGGTCCCTGCGCGCTCGAGAGCCGGGCGCACGCGCTGGAGGTCGCCGCGGCGCTCAAGGAGATGGTGGCGCCGCTCGGGATCGGGCTGGTCTTCAAGAGCTCCTTCGACAAGGCCAACCGCACCTCCGCCGGCTCGGCCCGCGGGATCGGGCTCCCGGAGGCGCTGCCGATCTTCGCGGAGATCCGCGAGCGCCTCGGGCTCCCGGTCCTCACCGACGTGCACGACGCGGGGCAATGCGCGCCGGCGGCCGAGGCGGTGGACGTGCTGCAGATCCCGGCCTTCCTGTGCCGGCAGACCGACCTGCTGCTCGCCGCCGCGGCGACCGGGCGGGCGGTGAACGTCAAGAAGGGGCAGTTCCTCGCCCCCTGGGACATGGCCCACGTGGCGGCGAAGATCACCGGGGCGGGCAATCCGAACGTCATCGTCACGGAGCGCGGGGCTTCCTTCGGCTACAACACGCTCGTCTCCGACATGCGGGCGCTGCCGATCATGGCGGAGGTGACGAAGGGGGCGCCGGTGGTGTTCGACGCGACCCACTCCGTGCAGCAGCCCGGCGGCCAGGGCGCGACCTCGGGCGGCCAGCGAGAATTCGTGCCGGTGCTGGCCCGGGCCGCGGTGGCGGTCGGCGTCGCGGGCGTGTTCATCGAGACGCACCCCGATCCGGATCGGGCGCCGTCCGACGGCCCGAACATGGTGCCGCTGCGGGCCATGCCGGACCTGCTGCGCCGGCTCGTCGCCTTCGACAGGCTCACGAAGGGGCTTTGACTCCTCCGCACGGCCGCCGGCTCGCTCACCTTCGCCCCATGTCGATGTCGCGGGTCGATCGTGCTGCGGCCCGGTCAAGGCGTCGCGTCCCAGCCTCTGCCGCGCCGAATCCGTCGGCGCCGAGCAGACATGGCAGGTCCGGGCACAGGGTGGCGGCTTCCCGATGGTCGATCGGGCGAGCGCGCACCCCAGAGCGCCGGACCATCCCGGCGACACCCCGTTGCGGGCTCTTCGCCGGTCCGAACGGCAAGGTCTTCCGCGCTGGCCTGAGCGCCCAGAGGCACAGGATCACCACGGGCGACGACGGCAACCTGCGCCCCGTCGCCATCAGGCGGCGTGACCGCCGCGAATCAACGGCACCGGCGAGCCGGACCATGTCGGCGACAACGACCAGGCCGGCGGCGTCCCGGCCTTCGACACCACCGACGCGATCTTCTTCAGCTTCACCCGCTATAAACGCGTCCGCCCGACCACGCTCGCAGACCGGTCACTCGCGATTCCGAGATCGCCGGCCCTGATCAGGCCTGCCCCGATGAGGTCGAAACCGAGCATGCCCGCATCCGCAATTCCGCCGCTTGGTCGCACCACCGGGGCGGTGGTGCGCCCGCAATGCTCGGGCAAGACCTCGCTTCGCGGACGCGCGGGCGTGACGAGAAGCACCCTGAGACAGGGCCGTCGCGGCCCCAGGCGCGGCGACGGGGAGGCCGGCTTCACGCTGGTCGAGGTCCTGGTCGCCTTCGCGATCGCGTCGTTGGCGAGCGTGATGGTCCTGCGCCTGGCGAGCGACCTGACCGTGGGCAGCCGCCGGATCGACGCGGCCGCGTTTCGCCTCGACGAGGCCGAGAGCCTCGTGCTGGTGCGGGCGGCGGCCGGCTCTCTGCGCGCGGGCCTCGAGCAGGGTCGCTTCGGCGACGGGCAGCCGTGGACGCTGAGCGTCGTCGATGCGGCACCGATGCTCGGCTGGCACGACGTGCCTCCGCTCTGGCGGGTCCGCCTCACGCTCGGCGGCCCCGATGGGCGCCTGATCTACACCACCCTCGTCGCGGGAGGACTCGGCGGCGGCTAGATCATGGTCCGATGATGGGGACACCGGTTCGTCGCAGACCATGCGGCGAGACCAACTCTCGGCGCCAGCCTCACAGATACCCCGCCCCGGCCTCCGCGGCGAAGCGGTCGGGCGTGCCCTCCCAGACGAAGCGGGCGTGTTCCAGCACGTAGACCCGGTCGGCATGCGGCAGGGCAAAGGTCACGTTCTGCTCTCCGAGCAGCACGGTGATCGGCGTCGTCTGGCGCAGGCGCTCCAGGGCCTTGGAGAGCTGCTCCAGGATCACCGGCGCGAGGCCGAGCGTCGGCTCGTCCAGGATCAGGAGCTTCGGGCGCATCATCAGGGCGCGGGCGATGGTGAGCATCTGCTGCTCGCCGCCCGAGAGGGTGCGCGCCATCTGCCCGCTGCGGCTGCGCAGGATCGGGAAGAGTTCGAGCAGCCAGTCGAGCTGGCGGGCGCTCTCGGCCTTGGGCAGGTGCTGGCCGCCGAGGTCGAGGTTCTCGCGCACGCTCATCTCGCCGAAGAGTTCGCGCGTCTCGGGCACCTGCACGATCCCGCCGCGGGCGATCGAGGCCGGGGTGCGTCGGCTCAGGGTCTCGCCCGCGAACGAGATCTGGCCCGAATAGGGCACCAACCCCGAGATGGCGTTGAAGAGCGTGGTCTTGCCGGCGCCGTTGAGGCCCACCACCGAGACGAACTCGCCCTCGTGCACGCGCAACGTCACGCCCTGCAGCGCCTGGGCCTTGCCGTAGAGCACTCCGACATTCTCCACCGAGAGCAGGGCCGCCCCGCTCCGGGAGGTCTGCGGGCGGGCGGCGGTCTCGATGGCGCCGCCGAGATAGACCCGCCGCACCGTTTCATTGCGCATGACCTCGGCAGCGGAGCCCTCGGCGACGCGCTCGCCGAGATACATGGCGTAGACGCGGTCCACGAGCGCCGCGACGCTCTTCACGTTGTGGTCGACGAGGAGCACGGCCTTGCCCTCGTCCCGGAAGCCGCGGATCAGCTCCGAGAAATCGGCGACCTCGCCCTGGGTGAGGCCCGCGAAGGGCTCGTCCACCAGCACTACCTTCGGGTCGCGGGCGATCGCCTTGGCGAGCTCCATGCGGCGCAGGTCCGCGAACGGCAGGGTGCCGGGGCGCCGGTCGAGAACGTCGCCAAGGCCGACCCGCGCCGCGATCGCGCGGGCGCGCTCCTCCACGTGCGGATCGGTGAAGAGCCGCAGCAGGTTGTCGGGCAGGAGCGCGAGCTTGATGTTCTCCAGCACGGTTTGGCGGTGGAGGGGCCGCGAGTGCTGGAAGACGAGGCCGATGCCCGCCCGGGCGACGCGGTGCGAGGGCCAGCCGGCGATCTCGACGCCGTCGAGGGTGACGCGGCCGGCATTGGGCCGCTCCAGGCCCATGATCAGCTTCATCACGGTCGACTTGCCCGAGCCGTTCGGCCCGATCAGGCCGAGGATCTCGCCCGGGCGGATGCCGAAGCTGATCGACTTCACGGCCACGAGGCCGCCGTAGCGCTTCTGGAGCCCCTCGACCGTGAGGAGCGCCTGGGCCGGCATCGCGGCGGGCGGCGGGGCCTTCTGCAGGGCGGACGCGGTCATACACGCACCTCTTCACGCGGTCGGGCGGTCACGCGCGCTGCCCCTGGCGCGTGAGGATGCCGAGGAGCCCGGCGGGAACGAACAGGATCACGGCGAGGGCCGCGGCCGAGACCACAAAGGTCGAGAGCGAGCCCAGCGGCCGCAGGAGCTCGCCCGCCGCGATCAGGAAGACGGCGCCGAGCACGCCGCCCAGGATGGTGCGCCGGCCGCCGAGCACCGCGCCGATGATCACCTGGACGCCGACCGAGACGTCGACCAGCGTGCCGACCGAGGCCGTGCCCATGTAGAAGACGAACAGCGCGCCGGCGAGGCCGGAGAAGAAGGCGCTGACGCAGAACGCCGCGAGCTTGTGCTTGGCGACGTTGAAGCCGAGCGCGCCGGCCTCCACCGGGTCCTGGCCGCTCGCCTGAAGGATCAGCCCGACCGGCGAGGTGGCGATCGCCACCAGCACGATCCCGGCCAGCGTCATGAAGCCGAGCGCGAGGTAGTAGTTGGTGGCGGCGTCGACGCTGATCACGTCCGGCACGGTCAGGCCGATCTCGCCGCCGGTGGTTTCGGCGAAGACGACGATCAGGTTCTGCAGGATCAGCACCGCCGTGACGGTGGTGAGGCCGAAATAGGGGCCGCGCACCCGCAGCGCCGGCAGGGCGAGGACGAGGCCGCCGATCACCGCCGCGACCGCCCCAGCGACGAGGCAGAGCGGGATCGAGACGCCGTTGCCGTTGAGGATGCCGGCCGTGTAGGCGCCGATGCCGATCAGGAAGGTCGGGCCGAAATTCACCTCGCCGGCGAAACCGAACAGGAGGTCCCAGGCCATCGAGAAGACGCCGAAATAGTAGGCGACGGTGAGGAGCCCGAGGATGTAGCCCGAGACCCAGAGGGGCAGGACGCAGGCGAGCGCCAGCCCGACGACGCTGAGCCAGAAGAGCGGGCTATGGAGGATCTTGCCGATCATGAGCCTGGTCTCCTCAGCGACGCCCGAGCAGGCCCTGCGGCCGCACGTACATGACCGCGACGAGCAGGAGCAGGGCCGGAATGGTCCGGTAGGCGGGATTCACCAGGTAGGCGGTGATGGTCTCGAGGTAGCCGACCACGTAGGCGGCGATGAGCGAGCCCGAGACGCTGCCGAGGCCGCCGAGCACCACGATCGAGAAGGCGCTCGCGGTGAGCGGACCCACGCTGTAGGACGAGACGCCGAGGAACTGGCCGAGCAGCACGCCCGCGATGCCGGCGAGCACGCCGTAGATCGCCCAGATGGCGATGTAGATCTTCGAGAGTTCGAAGCCGAGCAGCGTCACGCCGCGCGGGTTCATCGAGGCGGCGAGCACCACCTTGCCGGTCCGTGTGCGGTTCACCAGCGCCCAGAGCAGCGCGATGGTGCCCCAGCAGACGGCGGCGGTGAGGATCTGGTTCCAGGGGGTGCGCACGCCCGCGATGGTGACCACGCCTTCGACCAGCGGCATCACGGTCTTGGCATTGCTGGTGAACAGGTAGGCGATGAATTCCTGGATCATGATGCCCCAGAGCAGCGTGCCGGTGAGGATGAAGATCTCCTTCTCCTCCCCGGGGATAGCCTTGGAGCGGTCGATGGGCTTCACGACGACGCCGTAGGTGGCGAGCGTGAGGAGCGTGCACACCGCGACGCCGAGGGCCGCGCCCGCATAGGCGCCGAGCCCGTACTCGCTGGACGCCGCCCAGGCGACGACCGCGGCGGTGACCATGAGGGCGCCGTGCGAGAGGTTGAGGACGCCCGAGACGCCGAAGATCAGGGTGAAGCCGGTGGCGCCGAGCGCGTAGAGCGCCGAGATGGCGAAGCCGTCGATGAGAATCTGAAGGGCCGTCATGAGGATCCGGAATCGGGGGATCGCGAAGGGACGGCGTCCCTTCGCCGGGGGTCCCGGGGGCGGCGCCCCCGGGCGGACCGAGGGTCGTCCGCCATCCGATCGATTGCTTCGCAATGCGGATGCCGGCTTCGCTCAGGCGCCGCGCGGGCTTGCTGATCCGATCTCCGCTCTGATCGAGCGGATCCCGGATCAGTTCGCGGGGGTGCCGGTCTTCACGAAGCTCGGGAACTTCATGGACCCGTTGGCGACGTTCTGCGGCCAGACGGCGAGCTGCTTGCCGTCCTGCCACTGCATCATCATGCCGGAAACGAGGCCCGGCCCGTACTTGATCGAGTGAGTGAATTGATCGTCTTTGCCGTAGAACTGGATGCGCCCGAGGGTGCCCTCCCAGTCGGTGGTCTCCAGCGCCTCGACCAGCTTCTCGGCATCGGTCGATCCCGCCCGCTTCACGGCGTCGGCGATGTAGTAGACCTCGTCGTAGGCGGTGTAGCCGGCGTAACCCGGATAGCTGCCGAACTTGGCCTTGAACGCCTCCGCGAAGGGCGCGGTCTTCGGGGTCACGTTGGTGCCGGGCGCGGCGAACATCTCGAAGAGCACGCCCTCGGTCGAGCCGTTCGTCTCCTTCCAGAAGGTGGCATTGGTCGCCTGCGAGGCGATGCCGATCATCGGGATCGGCACCTGCTGGCTCGCCCATTGCACGGTCGGCTGCACGCCGACATGGGAGATGCCGGTGACGATCACGTCGGGCTTGGCGCCCTCGACGCGGCTGAAGATCGGGCTGAAATCCGTGGTGCTCGGCGAGAACCGGATGTGGTCGAGCACCTTGAGGCCGATCTTCGGCAGGCACTCCTCGTAGCCTTCGTCCAGAGGCTTCGTCCAGGCGGCGTCCTCGCTCATGATGACGGCCGTCTTCATCTTGCGGCCGTCGACCAGGATGGCCTTCGCGGCGTCGCAGACGGCCTGGGACTGGGCCTTCGAGGTCAGGTAGCCGTGGAAGGAGTACTTGTTGCGGGCGTAGTCCTTGTGGACGTTGAGCGGGATCTCGTTCGAGGCGGCGCCCGGCGTCACGAAGGGCAGCTTCAGCCGGGCCGACCAAGGCTGAAGCGCGAGCACCACCTCGCTGATGTAGCTCGCGATGACGGCGTGGACCTTATCCTCGCTGGCGGCGCGCTGGAAGGCGCGGACGGCGTCGGCGGCGGAACTCTTGTCGTCGTAGGGGAAGAGCTCGATCTTGCGGCCGTCGATCCCGCCCTTGGCGTTGATCTCGTCGGCGGCGAGCTGGGCGGCCTGCGGGATCGAGGCGCCGGCGATGGCCTGGGCCTCGGCGATCACCGCGATGCGGATCGGGTCGGCGGCCCGTGCCCCGGACGAGGCGGCGGTCACACCGAGCGTCGAGGCCAGAAGGGCGCGGACGAGCCGCCGCGACGCGGCCGGCGCGGGCATGGTCATGGGCATTTCTCTCCGATGCCGCTTCTCGCGTCGGACGCTGCGGCTTGGTGTGCAGTGTACCGCCTGCTTCCCGGACAACAAGGCCCGGAACCCGCATTCCCGGCGCAGAATGGCAGCGCTGCCGTCGCCATGCGCGGGCTGCATGGCGACGGCTTTCGCGGCGAGCCTCAATCGGAGGGCGTGCCGGCTTTCACGAAGGCCGGGAAGGTGAGCTTCGCATTGCTGACGGAGGCCGGCCAGACCGCGGCCTGGCGGCCGTCCTGCCACTGCATCATCATGCCGGCGATGAGACCCGGCCCGTACTTCACCGAGTGGGTGAATGGGTCGTCGCGGCCGTAGAACTGCACCCGGCCCATCGTACCGACGTAGTCGGTCTTCTCCAGGGCATCGACGAGCTTGTCCGGGTCGGTCGAGCCCGCCCGCTTCACGGCCTCGGCGATGTAGTAGACCTCGTCGTAGGTCGTGTAGCCGGCGTAGCTCGGGTAATTGCCGAACCGGGCCTTGAACGCGTCGGCGAAGGGGGCAGTCTTCGGGGTCACGTCGGTGGCGGGTGCGGCGAACATCTGGAAGAGCACGCCCTCGGCAGCACCGTTCGTCTCCTTCCAGAAGGTGGCGTTGGTGGCCTGCGAGGAGATGCCCAGCATCGGGATCGGCACCTGCTGGCTCTTCCACTGCACGGTGGGCTGGACGCCGACATGCGAGATGCCGGTGATGATGACGTCCGGCTTGGCGCCCTCGATGCGGCTGAAGATCGGGCTGAAGTCGGTCGTGCTCGGCGAGAACCGAATGTGATCGAGCACCTTCAGCCCGACCTGCGGCAGGCATTCCTCGTAGCCGGCATCCAGGGGCTTCGTCCAGGCGGCGTCCTCGCTCATGATGACCGCTGTCTTCATCTTGCGGCCATCGACCAGGATGGTCTTGGCGGCGTCGCAGACCGATTGCGACAGGGCCTTCGAGGTGAGGTAGCCATGAAAGGAGTACTTGTTGCGCTCGTAATCCTTGCGGACGTTGAGCGGGATGTCGTTCGATGCGGCGCCCGGGGTGATGAAGGGCATCTTCAGCCGGGCGGACCAGGGCTGGAGCGCGAGCACGACCTCGCTGATGTAGCTCGCGATGACGACGTGGACCTTGTCGTCGCTGGCGGCGCGCTGGAAGGCACGGACCGCGTCGGCCGCGGAGCTCTTGTCGTCGTAGGTGACGAGCTCGATCCTGCGGCCGTCGATACCGCCCTTGGCGTTGATCTCGTCGGCGGCGAGCTGAGCGGCCTGGGGGATCGAGGCGCCGGCGAGGGCCTGGGCCTCCGCGATGATACCGATGCGGATCGGGTCGGCGGCTTGAGCCGGGGCGGCGAGCAGGGTCGAAGCGAGGAGCGCGCCGAGGAGGCGGCGCGGGGGCGGATTCGGTGTGGGCGTCATGGGAATTCCTCTCCGGCCACTCGTCGTTGGGATGCGGCGGCTGAGGCGAAGAGTACCGCAGGACCCGCCGGTCACAAGCGCAGCCCGGCAGCGGCCTGCCCTCCCGTCTCCATTCGGGATCGGCAACGATCTTCCGGTTGAAAGACCGTCGATAACAGACAAATTCTCGATTTCACCACCATTGTTTCGCGATCATCTCTAGAAAAATCTGCTCGTTAAACGAATTTTAAGCGTGCCGAGTGATCGTTCCGACCCGTCGAGAGGGCGGTGGCCCGCGCAGACAACCTCGGGAGACGGGACGATGGGCCTCTTCGATGCGATGTCCAACTCGGTCACGGGGCTCAACGCCCAGTCCTCCGCCCTGAACACCATCTCCGGGAACATCGCCAACGCCTCCACGCCGGGCTTCAAGGGCGTCGACACGCGCTTCGCCGACCTGCTGACGGAGGCTCCCTCGGGCGGGGCCGCGGGGGGCGTCGCCCCGCGCGCGACGCTGACCACCGCGATCCAGGGCACCATCGCGACCACCGGCGTGCCCACGAACCTCGCCATCACCGGCGATGGCAGCTTCATCGTGAAGCAGAACACCGGCACGACCGCGTCGCCGAGCTTCACGGGCGAGGCGCTCTACACGCGCCGGGGCGACTTCACGGTCGGCGCGAACGGCTACCTCGTGAATGGCGCGGGCGACTACCTCGTCGGCGCCGGCGGGTCGGGCACGGGCGACGCGACGTCGACCCCCCTGATGCTGGCGGGCGCGGACGGGCTGTCCGACCTCTCCGTGTCGAGCGGCGGCACGCTCACCGGCACGTTCGCGGACGGGTCGTCGCGCGTGGTCGGCCGGATCACGCTCGCGCATTTCGCGTCATCGGACGGTCTGCAGGGCCTCGACGGCGGCACCTACGCGGCCACCGATCAATCGGGCCCGCCGACCTACGGCATCGGCACCGCGACGCTGACGAGCGGCGCGGTCGAGCAGTCGGACACCAACCTGTCCGACCAGTTCGCCAAGATGATCGTGACGCAGCAGGCCTACTCGGCGAACACCAAGGTCCTGACCGCGACCAACGAGATGCTGCAGGACGCCATCACGATGTACGTGTGACGGCTGAGGAAGCGTGGTGATCGCTGGGCGGGCGAGGGCACCCGCCCGGTCCCCGTCACCGCACGAATTGCGTCACGAACTCCGCCCCGAGCCCGATCTCGGAATAGTGCCGCCGGCACATCTCGATCTTGGTGAAGACGTCCTCGTAGCCGGTCTGCTTGCCCCAGGGATCGACGTAGATCATCACGCCGGTGATGTGAAACAGCGTGATCATCTCCGGGCAATCTTCCGGCACCACCAGGGTGTGGGTCTCGCCCGGCGGCTCGAAGACGTAGGAACCCGTCTCCGCCACCCAGTCGTGTTCCAGATAGTGCCAGCGACCCCGCAGGACGTGGCCGTGAACCGGCGCGGGATGACGGTGGCGGCTGAGGACGCCGGCGCGGCGGACCCGCAGCAGGTTCACCCAGTAGCCCTGCGAGGCGTTGAGGCAGAGCGGCCGGAACCAGACGTTCTCCGCCTGCGGCACCCACACGCGCTCGTCCTCGGGGATGGCTCGGGGAACCACGATCTCCTCCCCGGCTTCCGGCGGGAAGGGGAGCTGGTAGGGCATGCGGCGCGTGTCGGTGTCGGACATCGGGACCCCCGTCAGTAGATCAGGTAGCCGCCGTCGACCGGGAGGATGACGCCGGTGACGAAGGAGGCCGCGGGCGAGGCGAGGAAGACGGCCGCTCCGGCCACGTCCTCCGGCGTGCCCCAGCGCCCCAGCGGCGTGCGGGCGCGGATGGCCTCCTGGCGGGCGGGATCCTCCTGCAGGGTGCGGGTCAGCGGCGTCTTGATCCAGCCCGGCGCGATGGCGTTGACGCGGATGCCATCCTGCGCCCAGCCCGAGGCGAGGCTCTTCGTGAGCTGCGCGACGCCGCCCTTGCTCGACGAGTAGGCGGGCGCGAGGCCGGCGCCGAAGAAGCTCGTCATCGAGGCGATGTTGACGATGCTGCCGCGGCTCTTGGCGAGGTGCGGCCGGAAGGCCGAGGCCACGCGCATGGTGCCGGTGAGGTTCACAGCCACGACCTGCTCGAACAGGGCGAGGTCGTATTCCGATTCGCGACGGATGATGCCCGCCGCGTTCACCAGGATGTCGAGGGACGCGATCGTCCCGGCCAGCGCATCCACGGCCGCGCCGTCCGTGACGTCGAGCCGGTGGGACGGGTTGCCGGCCGCGTCCGGCGTCTCGCCCCCGGCGATGTCCGCGACGATCACGTCGGCGCCGGCCGTCCGCAGTCCGGCCGCGATCCCGGCGCCGATCCCGCTCATGCCGCCCGTCACCAGGGCGGTGCGGCCCGTCAGGTCGAAATTCATGCTCCCCCCCGTTCCATTCCTTGACACCTCTTATGCCACGCCGCGACCGGGCGTACACCCGGGGAGCACCTCGGGCCGGTGTCGCTTCACTCCGCCAGCAGGGCCTCCAGCGCGAGGTCGTAGGAGAGGGGGCCGAATCCCGCGATCACGCCCTTGGCCACCGGGGCGAGGTAGGAATGGTGCCGGAAATCCTCGCGGGCATGGACGTTCGAGAGGTGGACCTCGATGACCCGGGCCTTGGCACCGGAGATCGCGTCGCGCAGGGCGACCGAGGTGTGGGTGTAGGCGCCGGCGTTCAGGATCACGCCGGCATCCGCCGCACCCGCCTCCTGCACCCAGGTGACGAGGTCGCCCTCGTAATTCGACTGGTGGAAGGTGAGGGTGGCGCGGGCGCCGGCCCGCGCGCGCAGCCGCGCCTCGATGTCGGCGAGGGTGAGCGCGCCGTAGATGCCCGGCTCGCGGGTGCCGAGCAGGTTGAGGTTCGGTCCGTTGAGGACGTGGATCGGACGCATGACGGGCCTCTCGGTCAGCGGGTGGGGAGCGCCGGGTGGGGCGCCAGGCGGGTCTGGGCGGCAAGCCGAATCGGCGCGTTGACGGCGCCGTAGCCCCGGTAGCCCCGCCGCTCCACGATCTCAAAGGCGAAGCCCCCCTCGAGGAGGCTGCGGGTGTAGACCTGGAAGAACTCCGCGTCCCCGTCCCGGTCGTACAGGATGTTCCCCGCCCGCATGCGGGCGATCGTCTCGGCGGAGAGGTCGGTGCGCGTCTCGAGGTCGTCGTAGTAGTTCTCGGGGATCGGGAGCAGCGCGACCCCGGCCTCGCTCAGCCGCGCCACCGTGGCGAAGATGTCGTCGGTGGCGAGCGCCACGTGCTGGACGCCCCCGCCCAGCGCCTCCGACAGGAAGCGCGAGGAGAGCGTGCGCGCACTCTGCGAGGCGTTCAGCACGAGCCGCAGCCGCCCGCCCGGGGCCTCGACGACCTGGCTCTGGACCACGCCCCCGGGATCGACCACGTCCTGCACCGGCTGCTGCGCGAGGTCGAACAGGCCGGTGTAGAACAGGAGCCAGGTCAGCATCTCCTCGTGGCGCATGCTCTGCGCGAGGTGGTCGACCCCGGTGAGGCCCGCGTCTCGCGCGGGCTCCGGATCGAGGGGCGCGAAGTCGATCTCCCAGAGCCGGTCGAGGCCGCTGCGCGCATCCACGAAGTAGAGGAGGCTGCCGCCGACGCCCCGGATCGCCGGGATGTCGAGTTCGCCCGGCCCGACCGCCTGTCGATAGGGCTGGTCGAGGAGCGCGACCGCCCGGTCCACGGCGGCGCCCGCGTCGTCGACCTTGAGGGCGACCGCGCAGACCGAGGCGCCGTGCGTGACCTGGAAGGAATGGGCGAAGCCCTCCTTCTCCGTGTTGATCACGAGGTTGATCCCGCCCTGGCTCCAGCGCGTCACCGCCTTGGAGCGGTGCCGCGCGGTCCGGGCGAAGCCGAGGCCGGCGAGCACCGCCTCGAAGGCTTCCGCCTCCTCGTCGTCCATGGCGAACTCGACGAATTCCACGCCGGCGCAGGCGGCCCGGGGCGGCAGGGCCGGCAGATGGGCCGCGCCGGATCGGTTGCGCAGATCGTCGAGCAGGATCAGCAGGGAGCGGTGCCCGTCGAGGGCGACGCTGCGGGCCGAACCCGCCCGGAACCGGTCGCTGAAGATCTCCAGGGACATCAGGCCGTCGAAGCCGGTCGCCCCGAGCGCGTCCACGAAGGCCGCCACCGGCAACTCGCCCTGTCCCGGGAAGCAGCGGTAGTGCCGACTCCACGACAGGTAATCCATCGCGAGGCGCGGCGCATCGGCCATCTGGACGAGGACGATCTTCTCCTTCGGCACGGAGCGGATCGCCCCGAGATCGGTGCCGCGGGCGAGCACGTGGAAGCTGTCGAGGACGAAGCCGACCGCCGGGTGGTCGGCCCGCCGCACGATCTCCCAGGCGTCGCGGTAATCGTTGACGTGGCGGCCCCAGGCCAGCGCCTCGTAGCCGACCCGCAGGCCGCGCCGGGCCGCCCGCTCGCCGAGTTCGCGGAAATCCGCCGCCGCCCGGTCGAGCCCGCCGAGGCTGTCGGGCGAGACGTTGGAGCAGACCATGAGCAGGTCGCAGCCGAGGTCCTGCATGGTGTCGAACTTGCGCTCGGCCCGGGCGAAGACCTTCGCCCGCTGCGGCTCGGGCATGCCCTCGAAGTCTCGGAACGGCTGGTAGACGGCGACCGCGAGGCCGAGATCGGCCGCCATGCGGCGCACGTCCCGGGGCGTGCCATTGAAGGAGAGGAGGTCGTTCTCGAAGATCTCCACCTCGCGGAAGCCCGCCGCGGCGATGGCCTCCAGCTTCTCGCCGAGCGTCCCGCTCAGGCAGACGGTCGCGATCGCCAGCTTCATGCTCCGGTCTCCTCGGCGGGGTGATGGTGGTGCTAACGCCGGCGCCCCCTCGCGGCAAACCCTCCCCCGCGGCGGGGGAGGGTTCGGGTGGCGTCAGGCCCCGGCGAGCTGGCGGCCCGACAGCACCTGCTCGCGCAACCGGTCGTAATCCTGCTTCGGCAGCGGCTCGGCGCCCGGCCGGCCGAGATCCTTCATCGGGATGCGGTAGGTCTCGCGGGCGCTCAGCGCCGCCAGGGCGGCGATGACGGTGATCGCGAGGGTCAGCGCGCCGATGGTGAGCGGGATATTCGTGGCGCCGGGAGGCGCCACCGCCGTGAACAGGGCCGGCAGCATCGCGGTGATCGCCGTGCCGACGTTCTGCGAGATCGCCATCGCCGAGACGCGGGTCCGGGTCGAGAACAGCTCCGGGTAGAAGCTCGGATAGACCGCATTGTAGCCCTGGTAGACCACGCCCCACATCACCAGCGACATCACGACCGCGAGCGGCACGTTGTGGATGCTGATCGCGTAGAGGTAGCCGAAGGACAGGAGGCCGGAGCCCACCGCGCCCACCACGATCGGCAGCCGGCGGCCGATCCGGTCCGACAGGTTGCCGACATACGGGATCACGATCACCGCCACGATGTTCCCGAGCACCGGGATCCAGAGGTAGACGTCCTTCTCGAACCCGATTCCGTAGGCGGCCTGCACCGCGTAGGCGGCGCCGAAGATCGTGGCGACGACCGGGATCACGTTCATCAGCGCCATGCAGACGACCCGCAGCATGTCCGCCCAGCTGGTGCGGAACGCCTCCGTCACCGGCGAGTGCGGCACGCCGCCCTGCGCGCCCTCCTCGGCGAAGGCCGGGGTCTCCTCGACCTCGCGGCGGATGATGAAGCCCGCGATGATGACGACGAAGCTCAGCACGAACGGGATCCGCCAGCCCCAGCTGTTGAAGGCGTCGGCCGGCATGTAGTGGGCGAGGGGGAGGAAGACGGCCGCGGCCAGGATCTGGCCGGCCTGGACGCCCTGCAGCGTGAAGCTGGCGTAGAAGCCGCGCCGTCCGAACGGGGCGTGCTCCACGATCATCGAGCTCGCGCCCGAGATCTCGCCCGCCACCGCGAAGCCCTGGATCAGCCGCAGGATCACGAGGAGCACCGGTGCCAGGATGCCGACCTGCTGGTAGGTCGGGAGCAGGCCGACCGCGATGGTCGAGAGGCCCATCAGGAACATGCACAGGATCAGCACGTTCTTGCGGCCGTGGGTATCGCCCCAGTGGCCGAGCACGAAGGCGCCGATCGGCCGGCTCACGTAGCCGACGCCGTAGGTCGCCAGCGACGCCACGATCGCCACCGTCGGGTTGCCGGCCGGGAAGAAGATCTGCGGGAAGATCAGCGACGCCGCCGTGGCGTAGATGAAGAAGTCGTAGTATTCGAGGGCCGACCCGATCCAGCCGCTCGCCGCGGCCTTCCTGGATTGATGCGCCTTGTGCGGCGCGTGGTCGAGCGTCGTGTCCATGGCTGTTTCCTCCGGTGTGGGGATCGGTCGGTTCTTGTTGGTCTTGGTGGGCGGGAGCGTCGCCGGGGCTGCAGGCCCGGGTTCTCCCGCCGAGGGGACGCGGGGCGCGTCCCGGGGCTCCGTCGCCGGACCCGGCCGTCCGGCCTCAGGCCGCGCGGGCGGCGATGATGGCGTCGAATGCGGTCTCCATGGCCGCCTGCGGTGCCTGGAGGCCCGTGAACAGCCGGAACGCGTCGAGGGCCTGGTGGAGCGCGAGCGCCCGCCCGGTCATGGTCGGGGCGCCGACCGCCTTCGCGGCGGTCAGGAGCGGGGTCCAGAGCGGGGAGTAGACGGCGTCGGCGACCCAGAGCGAGGGACGCAGCAGAGCGGCGGGGACCGGCGTGTCGCGGTTGGGCAGCATGCCGATCGGGGTGCCGTTCACGACTCCCTGGGCGCCGTCGAGCGCGTCCTCGACGCGCTCGCAGACGCGGATCTCCACCTTCTCCGACAGGGCGGCGGCGAGAGCCCGGGCCTTGGCCGCGTCGGTGTCCACGAGGCGGATCGCCATGCCGGGGAACTCGCTGAGCGCCACCGCGATCGCCTTGCCGACCCCTCCCGCACCGATCAGGGCCACGGGACCGGTAGAGTCCGGTCCGAAGGTCTGAACCATGGCGCTGTGGAAGCCGCTCGCGTCCGTGTTGTGACCGATGAGGCGCCCGTCCCGCACCACGACGGTGTTCACGGCCCCGACCGCGCGAGCGCCGGGGGAGAGGTCGTCGAGAAGCGGGACGACCGCTTCCTTGTACGGGAAAGTGACGTTGACCCCGGAGAAGCCGAGGTGGCGCACGCCGTCGAGGAGCGTACGCAGCAGCCCCGTATCCGCCCCCGCGATCTCGATGAGCTGGTAATGGGCCCGCATCCCGAGGGCCTCGGCGGCCGCCTCGTGCATGGCCGGGGACGCCGAATGCTTGATCGGCGCGCCGATCAGGCCGAGCAAAACACGCTTCTGCTGCGCTTGTGCCATCGCCGGTCTCGCCTCTTCAGGCCTGATTTGCGCTCGGCCGGACCGAGCCTCCCTAGAGGCATGGATAGCGCAGTCGCGGCGCCTATCACAAATACCAAATCGAGCGAAGATCGTAACATGATGTTACGGTCGCGGGGTGGACACGGCCGCCTCCCGGGTCATCTCCTCGCGCAGCATGCGCACGAAGCTCGACGCGAACAGGCTCGGCGTCGCGCCTGCCTTCGCGGCGATCCAGGTGCGGAAGCTGGGCGCCTCGGCGATGCGCAGCACCCGGATCCCCGGGAAGGCCCCCTGCGCGATGGTGAACTGGTCGATCACGGCGACGCCGAGCCCAGCCCGGACGAGGGCGCAGACCGTGGTGCCGAAGCGCGCCCGGATCGTCGTCTCGTAGGAGAGGTGCCGCTCGCGGAAGATGTCGGCCATGATCCGGCCGTAGGGATCGTTCGGGTCGATGCCGATCAGCGGGTAGCGGACGATCTCCTCCGCGGCGATCGTCTCGCGGGCGGCGAGCGGATGCGCCTCGGGCACGATGCAGAGCAGGTTGCCGGTGGCGAGGGGCTCGAAGGTGAGGCCGGGATGGTCGAGGCGGTAGCTCATCGCCACGACCTCGCCCTTGCCCAGCAGCAGGTAGTCGATCGCCTCTTCGAGCTTCAGGATGTTGATGTCGATGAGCAGCTGCGGGTGCTTGGCGCGCAGCCGCTCGATGGCCCGGGGCACCATGACGTGGCAGATCGACGGCACGGAGCCGATCCGCAATTCCTGGCCGCTGCCGCTCTGGGCGTGATCCACGACGTAGCGGAGATCCTCGACCTTGTCGAAGACGGCGTTGATCTGCTCGAACACCGCCCGCGCCTGCTGCGACGGGACGAGGCGTCCGCCCTGCCGGTCGAACAGGCGGATGCCGATCGCGTTCTCGGTGTACTTCATCAGCCGGCTGATGCCGGGCGCCGAGACGTTGAGGAGGCGGGCCGCCCCCGCGATGCTGCCGGTGATCATCACCGCCCGGGCGACCTCGATCTGGCGCAGCGTCAGCATCGGCGGCCCCTGGATGGTCGAGGATGCGCCGCCCGGGACCTAACCGAGCCGGCCGAGGCGGAACAGATCGATGTCGAAGGGCGTCGCGCCGGCTGTCGCCAGGTCGGCCAGGATCTCGCCGACGACGCTGCAGAACTTGTAGCCGTGGCCGGAGCAGGGCGAGGCGACGATGACCTGCGGCAGGTCGGGAACCGCGTCGATCACGAAGTGCTCGTCGGGCGTGTTGGTGAACAGGCAGGCGCGCAGCGCCATGGTCGGCCCGTCGGCCCCGGGGAAGTAGCGGCGCACGGCCTCGCGCAGCACCGCCTCGTCGCGCGGATGCACGTCGCGGTCGATGGTCTCGGCCGGGCCCGTCTCGTTGAAGTGGTGGTAGCGCCCGATCTTGAAGCCGGGCTGCCCCCAGGCGGGGAAGCCGTAGAAGTGCCCCTCGTCGAAGAGCGCGTTGAAGACCGGGAACCGGTCGAGGGCGAAGGCGGCGGGCTCGGCCGGCTGGAACCAGCCCAGCACCTGCCGCTCGGGCACGGCGCGGCCGGCCAGGGCCGGGACCAGGTCCTGCATCCAGGCGCCGGCCGAGAGGATCAGCCGTCCCGCCTCGTAGGTGCCGCGCTCGGTCCGCACCCGGACGCCGCCGGAGGCGGTGGGCTCCCAGGCGAGGGCGCGCTCGCGGGCGCGGATCTCGGCCCCCTCGCCCTGCGCGAGCGCGACGTGGGCGACGATCGCGCGCTCCGAGGCAACGAAGCCGCCCTCCGGCTGCAGGAGCGCGAGGTGACCCTCCGGCAGACGGTAGCCGGGGCAGCGGGCATTCAGCTCGGCGGCGCTGAGGAGGTCGTGCGGCAGCCCGTGCACGCGGCAGGCGTCGAGGGCGCCCGCGACGACGCGGCTCCCCTCCGGCCCCGCATCGACGGAGCCGGTGATGAAGAGGAGCTGCTCCCCGAAACGGGTCTGCGCCTCGCGCCAATTGGCGTAGGCGCGCCGCAGGAGCGGCACGTAGGCGGGATCCTCGAAATAGGCGAGGCGGATGATCCGGTTGACGCCGTGCGAGGAGCCCATCGCGTGCGGGATGTCGAACCGTTCGAGCCCGAGCACGCGCTGCCCGCGGCGGGCGAGATGCCAGCAGGCGGCCGATCCCATGCCGCCGATTCCGAGCACGATGACGTCGTAGGTCTGCGACACCGATCTGGTCCTGTCCCGTGATACGGCCGACGACCCTCCCCGCAGAGGGGGAGGGTGGGGGGCGCTCACTCCGAGGGCGCGTCCGAGGCGGCCTTCGGGAACAAGTCGCTGCCGCCCTCGGTGCCTTCCGGCGCCGCGCCCTCGTAGCGGGTGCGGCGGCGGCGGCGCTGCCGGGCCGGGGCCTCCGCGTCGACCGGCGGGGAGCCGGCGATCGCGGGTTCCTCGATCGGCTCGGGCGTGGCGGGCGCGGGAGCGGGCGGGCGCACCGGGTTCATCAGGAAGGCGGGGAGCCCCGTCTCCTCGGCGGCCGGCAGGTCCTGGCGCGGCTCCTCGCGGCGCGGCCGCTCCCGGCGGAACTCGCTGCGGGCACCCTCGGCCCGGCCGTTCTCCCGGTAGCCGTCCTGACGGGATTCACCCCGGAACTCCTGGCGGGGCTCTGCCTGCCGCTCCGGCCGGTCCTGACGCTCCGGGCGATCCTGACGCTCCGGGCGATCCTGCCGCTCGGGCCGGTCCTGACGCTCGGGTCGGTCCTGACGCTCTTGGCGCTCGGGACGGTCCTGCCGGTCCATGCGCTGCGGCCGCTCGCGATTCTGGAAGCGGTCGCGACGGTCCTGTTGCCGGTCCTGCTGGCGGTCGAAGCGGCCGGAACGGTCGTCCCGGGCCTCGTAGGGCTGCGGCTGCTGGGCCGGGTCGACGTAGTCGTCGGGCTGGCCGTAGCCGTTCGGCGCGTAGCCGTGGCCGCCGCGCTCGGCGCCGGGGCCGTAGCCGTTCGCCTGCATCCCCTCGTCGTCGCCCTCGTCGTCCTCGTCGAAGGGCTGACGGAAGCCGCCGAATTGCTGCCGATACTGCTCGTTCGCCGCCGCGATGATCCGCACGTAGTGCTCGCCGTGCTGGAAGTAGTTCTCAGCCATCACCGGGTCGCCGCTGGCCTGGGCGTCCCGCGCGAGCTGCGCGTACTTCTCGGCGATGTGCTGGGCCGTTCCGCGGATCTTAACGTCGGGACCGTTCGATTCGTAGGCCCGGGTGAGTGGATTCGGGCCCTTGTTGTTGCGGTTGCGGCCGCGCATACGCCGGTTCTGGTTTGGTCTCATCGGTCTCGACTGACCCTCGTTCGACTTGAAACTCATGGGGACACCACGGGACGGACAGCGCGTCTGCGGCAGTCCGGCAGACCGTCAGGCCCGTCCGCGGTCCCGCGACGATGTCCGTCGTTCACTGCACGGCCGCGGGCTCACGCGAAATCGGGTCGCCCAGCACGTGTCAGTACGGACCACCGAACCGGACCGCTTCATGCCCCTTGGTCTGTCCGGTGGGGAAGATCGTCCAAGTTCCGTGCCTGGAGAAACGTGCCTCACTTAGCCAGGCTTGTCTTACCGGACCGTTCACGATCTGCGTCGCGACCCTAGCGGGTTCGGCCGGCCGAGCCAAGCGAAATTGCGCGCAACGGCATCAGGAACTTGAGGAATCTGCCGCAGAAGCCAGGACCACCGCCCGGGGATGGCCCGCGAGGTCGCGCCGGACCTCGATCACCCGCAGCGTGGCGGCCTCGGCGACGTGACGCAGCGCCTCCTCCTGGTCGTACCCGATCTCCACGATCAGTCGTCCTTCCGGTCCCAGCAACGTCCCGGCCTGCCCGAGAATCGACCTGTAGGCGTCAAGTCCATCGGTGCCGCCATCGAGGGCGAGGCGCGGGTCGTGAAGACGGACCTCGTCGGCGAGACCCTCGATGATTCTGGTGGCGATATAGGGCGGATTCGCGACGACCACGTCGAAGCGGCCGGTCAGGGACGCCGCCCAATCGCCCTGCAGCCACAACGCGCGGGCGCCGACGCCGTTCTGGTGCGCATTGTCGCGGGCGGTGAGAAGGGCCTCGCGGGACCGATCGAGCCCGACGCCGCGGGCGAGCGGCCACTCGCTGAGGAGGGCCACCAGGAGGCAGCCGGTGCCGGTGCCGAGGTCGAGGAGCCGGAGGCGGGCGTTCCGGGGATGGCCCAGCGCGAGCGCCGCCTCCACGACGGTCTCGGTGTCCGGGCGCGGCACCAGCGTCGCCGGGGAGAGCCGGAAGGGCAGGCCCCAGAACTCCCAGGACCCGAGGATCCGCGCGACGGGCTCGCCCGCGGCCCGTCGCGCCAGCGCGGCGGACAGCGCCCCGGCCTCGGCCTCGTCGAGGGGCGTCGTTCCGGCGAGGACGAGGTCGACGGTTCGAAGCCCGAGCCGGTCGAGCAGCAGCAGCCGGGCGTCGAGGGCGGCGGTCTCGATGCCGTTCTCCGCCAGGAAGGCCGCCGCCCGTCCCTGCGCGTCCGCGCGCGCGAGCCCCGCCGCGATCGGCGCGCTCACCCGAGCCCCTCCGCGGCGAGGAGCGCCGCCTGGTGCTCGGTCACGAGGGCGTCGACGAGTTCGTCGAGGGCGGTGCCGGCCAGGACCTCCTCCAGCTTGTAGAGGGTGAGGTTGATGCGGTGGTCGGTGACCCGCGCCTGCGGGAAGTTGTAGGTGCGGATCCGCTCGGAGCGATCGCCGCTGCCGACCTGGGCCCGCCGGTCGGCGGCCCGGGCGGCGTCCTTCTGGCTGCGCTCCTGCTCGTAGAGCCGCGCGCGCAGCACCGCCATGGCGCGGGCGCGGTTCTTGTGCTGGGACCGCTCCTCCTGGACGAAGACCACGATGCCGCTCGGCACGTGGGTGATGCGGATGGCCGATTCCGTCTTGTTGACGTGCTGGCCTCCCGCGCCCTGCGCCCGCATGGTGTCGATCTTCAGGTCCGCCTCGTTGACGTGGATGTCGACCTCCTCGGCCTCGGGCAGCACCGCAACGGTGGCCGCCGAGGTGTGGATGCGCCCCTGCGTCTCGGTCTCGGGTACGCGCTGGACCCGGTGGGCGCCGCTCTCGAATTTCAGCCGGGCGAAGACGCCGCGGCCCTTCACCTCGGCCACCACCTCGCGGTAGCCGCCCATGGTCCCGGGGCTCTCCGAGATGGTCTCGATCCGCCACCCCTTCAGGTCGGCGTAGCGCGCGTACATGCGGAAGAGGTCGCCCGCGAACAGCGCCGCCTCGTCGCCGCCGGTGCCGGCGCGGATCTCGAGGATCGCGCTCTTCTCGTCGGCGGAATCCTTGGGCAGGAGCAGGATCTGCAGCGCCTTGGCGGCGGCCTCGCGGGCCGCCTCGGCCTCCGGCTTCTCCTCGGCGGCAAGCGCCCGCATCTCGGGGTCGCCCTCCTGCAGCATGGCCTCGACGCCGCGCAGCTCGGCTTCCGCCGACCGGTAGGCGCGGATCGCCGCCACCACGTCGTCGAGGTCGGAGAGTTCGCGGGAGAGCTGGACGAAGCTCTCGGAATCGGCCTCGCCGGCGCTGAGGGTCGCGGTGACGATGTCGTGCCGCGCCAGAATGGCGTCGAGCTTTTCGGATGGGATCGCGATCATCGGAACGGTTATATGGGCTCGGGCCTGGCCGGATTCAGCCCGCGGCGGCCGTGCGCGCCGCCGGCCGGGAGGGTGGCGTATAGCAGGTCTGCGCCGGCTGGCGAGACGCCGAAGAGTGCAACCCCCGCCTCGGCGCAGGCTCAGACGGGGATGCCGCGGGCCTCCGCGAAGGCAGCGAGCGCCGGCCGCAGGGAGGTCCCGTCGCCGGTGCGCGCGAGTTCGTCCTTGACGAAAGCCGCGACCTCCGCGGCGTCGAGCGCGAGCACCATCGCCTTCACGGGGCCGATCGCGGCGGGCGACATCGACAGGGCACGGTAGCCGAGCCCGATCAGCGCCATCGCCTCGAGCGGCCGCCCGCCGATCTCGCCGCAGACCGTGACCGGCGTGCCGGCCACAGCGGCCCGCTCCGTGATCAGCCCGAAGGCGCGCAGAGCCGCCGCGGAGAGCGGATCGAAGCGGTTGGCGACCTGGCGGTTCTCGCGGTCGACCGCGAACAGGAACTGCATCAGGTCGTTGGAGCCCACCGAGAGGAAATCCGCGGCTTCCGCGATCTCGTCCATCTGGAACAGCAGCGAGGGCACCTCGACCATGACGCCGAGCCGGCACTCCTCGGGCAGGGGATGGCCGTGACGGGCGAGGTGGGCCTTCTCGCGCTCGACGATGGCCTTGGCGCGGACGAACTCGTCCACCGTCGCCACCATCGGGAACATGATCTTGAGCGGGCGCCCGCCCGCCGCCTTGAGGAGGGCGCGCAACTGCATCCGCAGCAGGACCGGCCGGTCGAGGCCGATGCGGATCGCCCGCCAGCCGAGCGCCGGGTTCTCCTCCTCGGGCGCCTTCATGTAGGGCAGGATCTTGTCGCCGCCGATGTCGAGGGTGCGGATGGTGACCGGAAGGTCGCCCGCCGCGGCGTAGACCGCCTCGTAGAGGCTCTGCTGCTCGGCCGCCGAGGGCATGCGCTCGGCCACCATGAACTGCAGCTCCGTGCGGAAGAGGCCGACGCCCTCGGCGCCGGTCTCGTGCAGGTGCGACATGTCGACGAGCAGCCCGGCATTGAGCTGGAGCGCGATCGCCACCCCGTCGCGGGTCACCGAGGGCAATTCGCGCAGCGCCCGGTACTGCTCCTGGCGCCGCGCGCGCAGGCGGGCTTTCTCGGCGTAGGCCGCCTCGACCTCGGGGCCGGGACGGATCTGCACCTCGCCCGCGCCACCGTCCACGATGATCGCGTCGCCGGATTCGACGAGCGCGGTCGCGTTCGCGACCTCGCCGACCGCCGGGATGCCGAGCGCCCGGGCGACGATCGCGATGTGGCTGGTCGGGCCTCCCTCCTCCAGCACGACGCCGCGCAGGCGCGCCCGGTCGTAGTCGAGGAGGGCGGCCGGGCCCATCGAGCGGGCGACCAGGATGGCGTTCTCGGGCATCGCCTCGCTGCCGATGATCTGCGTGCCCACGAGCTGCCGCAGCAGCCGGTTGGCGAGATCGTCGAGGTCGTGCAGGCGCTCGCGCAGGTAGGGGTCGCTCTGGCGGAGCATGCGGGCGCGGTTGTCCGACTGCACGCGCTCCACCGCCGCCTCGGCGGTGAGGCCAGAGAGCACCGCCTCGCGCATCCGCCGCAGCCAGCCCTGGTCGTGGGCGAACATGCGCACGGTCTCGAGCACCTCGCGGTGCTCGCCCGCGCCCGCCACGTCGCCGCGCTCGACGAGGTCGTCGATCGCCGAGCGCACCTCGGCGATGGCGCTGTCGAGGCGCGCCACCTCCCGCTCGACATTCTCGGCGATGAGGTTGCGCACCACGATGCGCGGCTCGTGCAGCACCACGTGGCCGAGCCCGACCCCGTCCGCCAGCGCCACGCCGGCCTGCGCCAGCGGCCGGCGCGAGGCGTTCACGGTGCCGGGGGAGAGGGCCTGCAGCTCGCCCGAGGCGATCATCTCCGCCAGCACCATCGCGGTGGTCTGGAGCGCCTCGATCTCCTCCTCGGAATAGACCCGGTAGGTGCGGTTCTGGACGACCAGAACGCCCATCGTGTTGCCGGCCCGCAGGAGCGGCACGCCCAGGAAGGCGTGGTAGATCTCCTCGCCGGTCTCGGGCCGGTAGGAGAAGGCCGGATGGGACTGCGCGTCGGAGAGCGAGAGCGGTTCGGCCGTGGCGGCGATCAGGCCGACGAGGCCCTCGCCCGCCCGCATCGTCGTGAGGTGCACGGCCTCGCGGTTGAGTCCCTCGGTGGCGAAGAGCTCCAGCATGCCGTCGTCCCGCAGGACGTAGACCGAGCAGACCTCCGCGACCATGTTGGCCGCGATGATGACGACGATGCGGTCGAGGCGCGCCTGGGCGCTGACCGGCTCCGCCATGGCTTCACGGAGGCGGCGCAGAAGCAGGCGCGGGCCTCCAGGCGCAGCGGGCATCGTCTCGACTTCCACCCCTTGAGCGAGCCTGGCCCGGTTCCGAGCAACCGGAGGATGAAGGTGCGCGCGGCGCGACCGGACCGGCCCTGTCATGGCCGTATAGCGACTCCCGCGCCCGGCGGGCAAGCGCCCCGTCCCGCGGCGCGGGCGGAGCGCTCGAAAGTCGGAACCCTCAGGCCTGGTCGAGCCCGTAGAGCGCGTGCAGCGTGCGCACCGCGAGCTCCGTGTAGGCGGCGTCGATCAGGACCGAGAACTTGATCTCCGAGGTGGTGATCGCCCGGATGTTGATGCCCTTGTCGGCGAGCGCCCGGAACGCCTTGGCGGCGACGCCGGCATGGCTGCGCATCCCGATCCCGATCGCCGAGACCTTGACCACGTCGGTGGCGCCCTCCAGGCGCTCGAACTCGATCTTGTCCGATTGCGCGTCGAGGATCGCGCGGGCCCGTTCGTAATCGGCCGCCGGCACCGTGAAGGTCATGTCGGTGGTCGCGCCGTCGCCGGACACGACCTGGATGATCATGTCGACGTTGATGTTGGCGTCCGCGAGCGGGCCGAAGATGGCGGCCGCGATGCCAGGCTTGTCCTTGACCCGGCGGAGCGTGATCTGGGCCTCGTCCTTCGAGAAGGCGATGCCCGTGATGATCTGCTGTTCCACGATATCGTCCTCGTCGCAGATGAGGGTGCCGGGGCGGGCGTCGTCGGGGTCGTCGAAGGAGGAGCGCACGGTGGTCGGCACCCGGTGCACCATGGCGAGCTCGACGGAGCGCACCTGCAGCACCTTGGCCCCGAGGGAGGCCATCTCCAGCATCTCCTCGAAGGCGACGCGCTCGAGCCGCCGGGCCTTCGACACGACCCGCGGATCGGTGGTGTAGACGCCGTCGACGTCGGTGTAGATGTCGCACCGCTCCGCCCCGATCGCCGCCGCGATCGCCACCGCGCTGGTGTCCGAGCCGCCGCGGCCCAGCGTGGTGAGGCGCCCCGTCTCCGGGTGGATGCCCTGGAAGCCGGCGATCACCGCCACCTCGCCGCGCTTGAATCCTGCGTCGAGCCGCGCCCCGTCGATCCTGGCGATGCGGGCCGAGCCGTGCTGGTCGGAGGTCTCGATCGGGATCTGCCAGCCCTGCCAGGACCGGGCCTTGATGCCCATCTCGGCGAGTACGATGGCGAGCAGGCCCGACGTGACCTGCTCGCCCGAGGCGACGACGGCGTCGTACTCGGACTGGGCGTAGAGGGGCGAGGCCTCCTTGCACCACGCCACCAGCTCGTTGGTCTTGCCGGCCATCGCCGAGACCACGACCGCCACCTCGTAGCCCGCCCGCACCTCGCGGGAGACGTGGCGGGCGACGTTGCGGATGCGGTCGACCGTGGCGACGGACGTGCCGCCGAACTTCATCACCAGGCGGGGCATGGCACCGAGGATCTTAGCCGGGGCGGCGGCCGTACGGGCCGCCGCGGAATGGGCGGCCGGTAAACGCGAGGGGAAGGCGTGTCAATGTCGCGCCGCCGCGGGGGCGTTCCCGCCGGGTCACGCGGGCGTCACCCGCACCGCCTAGATCGACTCGGCTCACACAGGAGATCCGCGATGTCCCTGCGCTCCGTCCGGCGGTCGATCGGCCGCGCCGGCCTCGTCCTCTCCCTGGCCGCCACCGCCGCTGCCGCGGCGGACCAGCCGACCCTCGACGGCAAGCCGCCCCTGGTGATCGGCCATCGCGGGCTGCCGGGCCTCGTGCCGGAGGAGACCGCGCCCGCCTACGAACTCGCCGCGCATCTGGGCACCGACGCCTTCGAGGAGGACCTGCACCTCACCAAGGACTGCGTCCTCGTCGCCCGGCACAATCCCTGGCTCAGCGACAACACCAACGTGGCGGAGGTCGCGCGCACGAACCCGGAGGTGGCCCGCCGCCGCCGCACCGTGCCGGGCCGGACGGTGAAGGTGGCCTGGCCGCAGACGCCGGATTCCGGCCCCTCCGAGTATCTCACCGACCTCACCGATCCGGCGGATCCGAAATCGGTCCTGCGCACGCTCGTCGTCGACGGCGAGGACCACACGGGCGATTGGTCGATCACCGACTTCACCCTCGCCGAGCTGAAGGCGTGGCTCGGGGGAACCACCTACGACGCCGCGTCCGAGCGCCCGAAGAGCCTCAACGGCCGTTTCCCGGTCCTGAGCTTCCAGGAGATCATCGACCTCGCCAAGGCGGAGAGCGCGAGGACCGGCCGGCCCATCGCGGTCTATCCCGAGACCAAGAACCCGACCTGGAACAACGCGCAGGCCCGCGCCAACGGCTGCCCCGGCGAGAGGCCCCTCGAGGACGCGCTCCTGAAGATCGTCGAGGCGAACGGGCTCAACGCCAAGACGGCGCCCATCTTCGTGCAGAGCTTCGAGCCGGGGAGCCTGAAGTACCTCGTCGCGCACGGGCTGAAGACCCGGATCGTGCAGCTCATCGACGCGCCGAGCGTCGACCTCAAGACCGGCGCCGTGCGCTACGACGAGATCACCGAGAGCCGGCCCTTCGACTGGACGGTGGCGGGCGACCCGCGCTGGTACAGCGCGATGCTCACGCCGCAGGGGCTCGCCGAGATCAAGACCTACGCGGACGGGATCGGCCCCTGGAAGCCGATGGTGCTGCCGCTCAAGATCGCCCCGTGGCCCGAGCACAACCCCGACGGCACGCCGTTCAAGGGCGCGACCCCGCAGGCGCGGGCCCAGGCGCCGACGAACCTGATCGGCGACGCGCACAAGGCCGGGCTGTTCGTGCACGTCTTCACCTTCCGAGACGAGCCGAAATACCTGGCGGCGGATTTCGCGGGCGACCCGCGGGCGGAGTACCTCGCCTTCTTCCGGCTCGGGGTCGACGGCGTGTTCACGGATTTCAGCCACACGGCGGCGGCGGCGCGGGAGGCGTATCTGCGGGAGTTGGTGGGCCGCTGACGGAACGGCGCGAGGCGGAGCCTCGATGATGGCTGTGCTCCTCCCTCCCAATTACAACCTGGCTCGCGGAGCGGTGGAGACGGCTTGGGCTCACATCAGACTCCCCCTTTTCCGGACGACTGAAGCGCCAGCGGAAGGAGATCCGGAAACCAGCACAGGAATCGCCGCGCAGCGGCTCCGGCTTCCGGAACCGTCGCTGACGATCGGACGCTTCGCGGAGTCTTGCTCTGGTTTCCGGGTCGCATTCCGCTGTCGCTGCATGCGACCGGAAAAGGGGAATGCCCATCGCCACGCCGGTGTGTCCTGGTTTCATCTGCCAGGGTCCGCCGCGCCGGTGGGACATCATTCTAAGGTGAGTCCGGAGGGAGCCTCGAAGGAGGCTTGAACGCGGTCGCCAACGCGCCCTTCTTTTCGGTCAGGGGTGCCTGCGCTCGGCCGGAGGCTGCTGCACAGCACCTCGGCAGGAGCGTGTTGCGCCCTCAAGCGCCGACCGGCTGACGCACCGGCGACATGGCCGTTCGCACGTCATCGTGCGTGCGCGGGAGGGTTCATGCAGGACGCGCGATGCGCTACCTGCGGGCGGGCACAGCCTGGAGTGAGTGGCGCATGAGCGCACCGACCGGACCCTCGATCGACCGCGACGAGGTCGACCGCTTCGAGCGGATCGCCGCCACCTGGTGGGACGAGGCGGGCCCGATGCGGGTGCTGCACCGGTTCAACCCGGTCCGGCTCGCCTATATCCGCGACGCCGTCTGCCGGCATCTCGGCCGCGACCCGCGGGCGTCGGCGCCCCTGGCGGGACTCACCCTCGTGGATATCGGCTGCGGCGGCGGCGTGCTGTCAGAGCCCCTGGCCCGGCTGGGCGCCACCGTCACCGGCCTCGATCCGGCTCCGACCAACGTTCGGGTGGCGCAGGCCCATGCGGACGCGGCCGGCATTCCGGTCGTTTACCGGGCCCAGACGATCGAGGCCGCAGTGGAGGCGGGCGAGCGATTCGACGTCGTCCTCGCCATGGAGGTGGTGGAGCACGTCGCAGACCGGCCCGCCTTCGTGCGGACGGCCTGCGCGGCGGTAAGGCCCGGCGGGCTCCTCTTCGCCGCCACCATCAACCGCACGATGCGCTCCTTCGCGCTGGCGATCGTCGGCGCGGAATACGTGCTCGGCTGGCTGCCGAAGGGGACTCACGACTGGGAGAAATTCGTCACGCCGGACGAACTGACACGGGACGTCGAGGAGGGCGGGCTCACGGTGTCCGATGTCACCGGCGTCGTCTTCAACCCTCTAACCGGACGCTGGGGCGCGGCGCGCGACACGGCGGTGAACTACATGATCACGGCGGAGCGCCCCGCAACCTGAGCGCGCGAGGGGGGAGGGGTCCATGGGCCGCAGGCGACGCCGGGGCTACGAATTCCTCTTCCTCGCCGTCACGATCGTCCTGGTGGCGGCGGGCGCCCTCGCCCTCTTCCTCACCCGGGCGACGACCCTGACGGTTGCGGTCGCGCCGAGCGGGGGCACGGAGCCGGTTCTGCTGCGCGCCTACGCGGAGGCGCTCAAGCATCAGCGCACGGGCGTGCACCTCAAGATCCTGGCCTTCGACGGGGTCAAGGAGAGCGCGCAGGCGCTCCAGGACGGACGGGCCGACCTCGCGGTGGTCCGGCCCGACATCCTGATGCCCGGCAACGGTCTCACGCTGGCGATCCTGCGCGAGCAGGCCCTGCTGGTCGCGGTGCCCGAGCCCTCGCCGGTCAAGGCGATCACCGATCTCGGTCGCCGCCGGCTCGGCATCCTGGCGGCGCGCATCTCGGACGGGGCGCTGATCCGCGCCGTGCTGGAGCAGGCCGGGCTCGTTCCCGGCGAGGCCGCGCCGGCCGTGGCGGACGCCGCGCGCGCCGTCACGCTGGTGCCGATCGAGGAATCCGAGATCGCGGCGGCGATCGCGGGCAAGCGCATCGACGCGCTGGTGCTCCTCACCACGCCGACGACGCCGGCGGCCTCCCGCATCCTCGGCCTTGTGCGGGGCGCCGCGCGCAACCGCAAGATGAGGCTGCTGGGCGTCGAGGACGGGGACGGCTTCACCCTGCGCCATCCGCAGTACCAGACCGTGACCGTGGCCGAGGGGCTGTTCGGCGGCCAGCCGAAGCTGCCCGAGGACGACCTCGCCACCGTCGGCACGTCCTACCGCCTGGTGGCGCGCGAGAGCCTGTCGCGCCCGCTCGCCGCCGAGGTGACGCAGCACCTGTTCGAGTTGCGCAGCCGCCTCGCCGAGACGACGCCCGCCGCGAACGCCGTTGCCGCGCCGAGCTACGACTCGACGGCGGCGGCGACCAGCGCCCGGCTGCCGATCCACCTGGGCGCCATCGACTATTTCGAGCGCGAGCAGCAGAGCGTCATCGAGCGCTACGAGACCTGGATCTACCTCGTCGCGTTCCTGGGCGGCGGCCTCGGCTCCACCTTCGCGTGGCTGCGGCAGCGCTGGAGGCGGCTGCGCCGCGAGCGCGTCGAGGTCGCGACGCGCCGCCTGCTGCACATCCGCACCGCGGCCCGTCGGACGACGGAGCGCGACGCCCTCGACGCGATGGCCGCGGAGATCGACGACCTCGCGGGCAACATCGCCCGCTACGCCCTCAACCGGCCCACCGAGGCGCTGACCATGATGGCGGCCACCATCGCCATCGACGCCGCCCGCTCCACGGTCCGCCGCGCGCGGGCCGGAGAGGCGGCGACCCCAAATTCGCGCCTGCGCGCGGCGGAGTGAGACGGGAGCCGGATCGCGAAGCGAACGACCGGACGGTGGTGGAGCGGGCCGTCAGCGCGCCCGTCGCGGCACTTTCGGCAAGCTCAGCCGTTGAGGGGGTGAGCCGCCGCCGGGGCAACCGGGGCGGCGGTGTCCCCACGGAGTCTCGACCATGAAGCGTTCTCTCCTCCTCGCCGTGCTGCTCCTGGGCACGGTCGCGGGCGCCGCGCAGGCGCAGGGCATCCCGGGCGGCATCCGGCGCGGCGCCGCGGAGGGCGACCGCATCGCCGGCCCGGTGGGCGGGATCGTCGGCGGGGCGGTCGGGGGCGCCGTGGGCGGCGTCAACGGCGCCCTCGGCATCGATCCGGGCCGCCGCGCCTACCGGACCGGGTATCGCGGCCGTCACCGCTATTACCGCCACCGGCGCTACCGGCACGGGTACTGAGGGCCGCTCAGGCGCCGGGCAGGACGGTCCGCCGGGCCCGGCGCCGCTGCAGCCAGGTGAAGGTCGTGAAGGCGAGCGCGATCACCAGCAGCGACACGCCCGTGGTGACCGTGCCGAGGGCGTAGATCTCCGGCGTGGTCACCGTGGTGGTGAGCCCCTGGAGTTCGAGCGGCAGCGTGTTGCGGCCGCCGATCGCCTGGCTCGTCCGCGCCAACTCGTCCCAGGACAGGGTGAAGCCGAACAGGGCCACGCCGACGAGCGAGGGCAGCAGGATCGGGATCACCACGTGCCGGAGCGTGCGCGGCCCGTCCGCGCCGAGATCCCGGGCCGCCTCCTCGTAGGCCGGGTTGAAGCGGTTGAAGACCGCGAACATGATCAGGAGCCCGAAGGGCAGGGTCCAGGTGAGGTGGGCGCCGAGCGCCGAGGTGAAGAGCCCCATGGCGGTGCCGTGCTCCTGCAGGAACCCCCAGCCGGTGGAGGCGGCGAGGCGTTTGATGCCCTCGTCGAGGAGCCGGAACTCCAGGCCGATCCCGAGCGAGACCACGATCGAGGGCACGATCAGGCTCGCCACCGCCGCGTAGAACAGCAGGCCCTGCCCGCGGAACCCCTTGCGGAAGGCGAGCCCGGCGAAGAACGCCAGCGTGACGGTCAGCGCCATCACCACGAGACCGAGCGCGAAGGAGCGCCGGAAGGCCGCCCAGATGTCGATCACGCCGACCCCCGCCCAGAGCCGCGCGAACCAGTGGGTCGAGACACCGTTCAGCGGGAAGGTCAGGCCGCCCTGCGGGCCCTGGAAGCTCAGCACCAGGATCGTCAGCGTCGGCCCGTAGAGGAACAGCACGAACAGCGCGAAGAAGGCGGCGAGGACGTAGAAGGCGAGGGGGCGGGGGCCGTCCCGGACCATGTCAGAGCTCCCGCCGCAGGTCGATCAGGCGCGTGAGGCCGGCGATCGCCACGATCACGGCCGCGAGCAGCACCACGGCGTTGGCGGCAGCGGCCGGGAACTGGAGGTAGGACATCTGTACCTGGATGACCTTGCCGACCGAGGCGATCTGCTGGCCGCCCATGACGCCGACGGTGACGAAATCGCCCATCACCAGGGTGAGCACGAAGATCGACCCGATGGCGATGCCCGGCTTGCACAGCGGCAGGATCACCGTCCAGAGGGTCTGCCAGCCGCTCGCCCCCGCGTCCCGGGCCGCCTCAAGGAGGGCGCGGTCGATGCGCATCATCGAGTTGAAGATCGGCACGATCATGAACACCGTGTCGAGGTGCACGAAGGCGAGCACCACGGCGAAGTCCGAGTAGAGCAGGCCCTCCAGCGGCTGGCGCGTCAGGCCGAGGCCCATGAGCGCGTCGTTGACGAGCCCGTTGCGGCCGAGCAGCGGGATCCAGGCGATCATCCGGATCACGTTCGAGGTCCAGAACGGGATCGTGCAGAGCAGGAACAGCACGGTCTGCATCGTGCTCGTGCGCACGTGGAAGGCCACGAAGTAGGCGACCGTGAAGCCGATCGTCAGCGTGAAGCCCCAGGCCAGCAGGCAAAACTTCAGCGTCGACAGGTAGGTGCGCAAAGTGGTGCAGAGGTCGCCGCCCGAGAAGCAGCCGTCGAACACGTCCGCGTAGTTCTGGAGCGTGAAGGACGGGATGATCTCGTACTCGTTGTACTCCCAGAAGCTGACGATCAGCGTGAGCGCCAGGGGCACCACGAAGAACACCAGGAAGACGAGCGCCAGCGGCGCCGCCTGCAGGGTGGCGAGGCGGCGGCGCCGCCGCTCCTCCGCCGCGAGCCCGGGCGCGGCGGCGCGGGGCGCCGCCGGGACCTCGGGCAGGGCCGCCGCCCGCCCGATCGCCTCGCTCATGCGGCGATGAACTCGTTCCACTTGCGCACCATGTAGGTGTTCTCGTCCATGACCGAGTTCCAGCAGGCGACGGCACCCATCCGTTGCGCGAAGGAGCCGCCGTCGCGCACGGCGCCGGCCTTCTCCATCACGGTGCCGTCCGGGGCCTTGATGTCCTTCTCGGCGGGCTTGCCCTCCATCCAGTAGGCCCACTCGTAGGGCTCCATCTGCGCCTTGGCGGTCTCCAGCACCGCCGAGTAGTAGCCCTGGCGGTTGAGGTAGGCGCCGGCCCAGCCGGAGAGGAACCAGTTGATGAAATCATAGGCAGCGTCGAGCTTTTTGCCCGACAGGGTCTTGGGCAGGCCGAAGCCCGAGGCCCAGGCCCGGTAGCCTTCCTTCAGGGGCTGGTAGGTGCAGGCCACGCCCTGGGAGCGCACCTTGGTGACGGCGGGCGACCACATCGACTGAATCACCGTCTCGCCGGAGGCCATGAGGTTCACGGATTCGTTGAAATCCTGCCAGAAGGCCCGGAACTGGCCCGCGCGCTTGGCCTCGATCAGCACCTTCATGGTGCGGTCGATCTCCGCCTTCGTCATGTTGCCCTTGTCGGGATACTTGTACTCGCCCATGGCCTCGATCACCATGGCGGCATCCATGATGCCGATCGACGGGATGTTGAGGATCGAGGCCTTGCCCTTGAACTCGGGGTTCAGGAGCTCCTTCCAGCTGGTGATCGGCCGCTTGATCAGGTCGGGCCGGATGCCGAGCGTGTCGGCGTTGTAGGTGGTCGGGATCAGCGTGATCCACTCCGTCGGCGAGGTCGCGAACTTCGTGGAGGTCTGGCCTTCCAGGTAGAACACCTTCTTGGGCGCGGTGCCCTGGTCGCCGATCGTCTTGCCGTCGACCTCGCCCTTCGTGAAGACCGGTGTGATCTTGTCCGCGTACTTGATCTTGCGGGCGTCCATCCCGACCAGGTTGCCGGAGGGCATCAGCTTCTTGAGGCTGAAATACTCCGAATCGACGATGTCGAAGGAGTTCGGCTGGGTGACGACCCGCTTCGCCACCTCGTCGGTGACGACCGGGACGTACTCGATCGTGATCCCGAGATCCTCCTTCACCTTGCGGGCGATGTCGGCGCTCTGGTTCACGGCGGTGCCGAGATAGCGCAGCGTCACCGGCTCGGCCGCGATGATGGCCGGGAACCCGGTGATGGCGCCCGATCCGGCGGCGGCGCCGGCCGCCCCCGCGAGCAGCCCGCGCCGCGTGATCCCCGATTGAGTCTGCCTGTCGGTCATCGTGTCTCCCCGTGACGATGAATGGGTTGCCTCACGCGTCGAGGCGGTGGGCCTCGCCCGTCCGCCAGCCGACCCGCACCGTGTCGCCCGCCGCCAGCGGCCGGGCCGCGAAGGCGCTGTCGCTGAGGATGGCGGTGAGCGGCGTCGCCGCCTCGGCCGCGAGGTTCGGCGCGTCGAGGGCGAGATGGACGCTGCTGCCCTGGTACTCGACCGCCACCACCCGGGCCGGCACGGCGTCCGGTCCGGCCTCCTCGCCGAGCAGCATCCGGTCCGCCCGCACGGCGACGCGCCGGTCGGGGAGGGTGATGACGTTGTGCCCGCCGATGAAGCGGGCCACGAAGGCGGTGGAGGGGCGCTCGAACACCGTGCGGGGATCCGCCGCCTGCTCGATCCGGCCCCCGTTCATCACCACCACGAGGTCGGAGAGGGCCATCGCCTCCTCCTGGCTGTGGGTGACGTGCACGAAGGTGAGCCCGAGTTCCGTCTGGATGCGCTTGAGTTCGGTCCGCATCCGCACCCGCAGGAAGGGGTCGAGGGCGGAGAGCGGCTCGTCGAGGAGCAGCACCTTCGGCCCGGTGACGAGGGCACGCGCCAGCGCGACGCGCTGCTGCTGGCCGCCCGAGAGCTGGGCGGGCAGGCGGTCGGCGAGGGCCTCCATCTGCACGAGGGCCAGCATCGCCTCGGCGCGCGCGCGGCGCTCGGCCCTGCCCACGCCGCGCATGCGCAGTCCGAAGGCGACGTTGTCCCGGCAGGTGAGGTGGGGGAAGAGCGCGTAGCTCTGGAACATCATGGCGGTGCCCCGCTTAGCCGGGGGCAGGTCGCCGACGGCCTTCGGGCCGATGATCACGTCGCCGCTCGACACGGTCTCGTGCCCGGCGATCATCCGCAGCGTCGTGGTCTTGCCGCAGCCGGAGGGGCCGAGCAGGCAGCAATAGGATCCCGAGCGGATCTTCAGGTCGATGGCGTCCACCGCGAGGGTGTGGCCGTACCGCTTGGTGAGGCCGACGAGTTCGATGTCCATGGGCGTTCCCTTGCGCCGCGTCGGGTGCAAGGGCCGGGCCAGCGCGGGGGCGGCGGGCCCGGGTGTCTCGCCCGCGCCACAGGGCGCGCGGTGGCTGCGACGCCGCGATTGCAATGCCCGCGGCGATCCGCTAAAGCCCCTCCCGTGTTCGGCGGCCCCGCCGCGGCGCCGCCCTCCGGGCGGTTCGCCTGATCCGGACACCGGTTCGCCGTTGTAGCTCAGTGGTAGAGCGCGTCATTGGTAATGACGAGGTCGGGAGTTCAATCCTCCCCAGCGGCACCACCTGTTTGATGTGCCCCGTTTCCCTACGCCCGTTTCAGACAACGTTTTGACCTGGGCTCACGCGCACCCTGTCTCACACATGGGGTGCACACATGGGGACACGTATGGCACGGCCTATTCGCCTCCATGGAGGCAAGACTTGGTATCTGAGGCAGCGCACGCCGCTGGACGTCGCTGCCGCAGTTCGTGGCGTTGTGGTCGACTTGCCGGTCGGCGCGCAGCGGTTGCCCGTGCGGATCGGCGATGTCGTCCAGATCTCACTCCGGACGAGTGATGACCGGGAGGCGAAAGCGCGGCACGCTGAGGCTGACGCCGCGCTCCGCCGCTACTGGGACGATGTGCGGCGCAACGGCTCGTCCGGCGGTGAGCCGACCACGGATGTGGAATTGTCGCGCGACACGCGTCCGGATCGCAGCGATCAGTCGGCGGCAAAGCGCGGCAGTGTGCATGACGAGTGGTCGCGCGGCGTGAAATCGGTTCTTCATAAATTCGCGGAGATTAAGGGTCATAATACGCTTGCGGAATCGATTGTTAATTTCGTCAGTCTCCTCAACCAAGTGCTGCTTGATGTAGATCATGGGGCTTCGGTCCAAAACGAAGGCGATAAGCCGATAGATGTAAATGAACTCTGGGTTCTTTGGTTGCGGTATCATGAAGATAAAATTGCGAAAGGTACCATCAAACGTTACTACACCAGCATAAAGAGTCTTTCGAAATTCGTTGGGGATAAAAATGTCAATAAAATTTCCAGCGATGATATTTATGAATGGGCACTGAAGCGCGCAAATCAAGACGGTGTGAAGGCCGAATCTGTAAACCGCACAGATCTGGTCGCCGTAAGCTCAATTTTTCGGTGGGCAACGACACGGCAGGGAGGGCGAATTCTGACCAGAAACTCGGCAGCGAAAATCAAGCTGGATCAACCTCGTGTCGGCATCCGCCGGGAGAAGACGTTTCGTCATTCCGAGATTTCAGCGATCCTGCGGCGTGCGCGGGACGTCCGGCGCGGTGGACGGAATCCGAGCTTCGAGCGAGCCTGTCGCTGGTGTCCGTGGATCGCGGCCTACACGGGCGCTCGGATTTCTGAAATTACGGGGTTATTGAAGCAGAATATTCGTAAAGAAGGTGACGAATGGATTTTCGAATTCGTTGAAACGAAGACACGACTGCCTCGTGCTGTTCCGATTCATGAGCATCTGATCGAGCAAGGGTTTGTCGAAGAGGTAGCCGCATTGCCGGATGGGCCGGTCTTCTACGATGAAATGCGCCATCGATCTAATGCTGCGACGTAAGCGAAAGAAATCGTCTCTTCAAAAATCTCCGAGTGGGTGAGGAAATCGGTTGATATTCCGAGAGGAGTTCATCCTAACCACGGTTGGCGTCACACTTGGAAAACGAAGGCTCTCGAAGCAGGCATCGATCCCCGCTTGAGAGAAGCAATTACTGGTCATGCGCAGGCGTCGGTGGCCCGACGGTACGAAACGCCGACTGTTCGAATGCTGGCGGAGGCTATGCGTTGCTTCCCGAGGTACGATGTCGCGTCCGAATGATCCCGACCTGTTTGACCACTTAGTGCCGCAGAACGCGCGTGTCCGGGAACGGTGATCCGCCTGACCAACTCATTGACCCGATCCGGATGGTGCGCGAACTGAGACGATCGGAGACACGAGACTTTCCTGATCTCCTCACGGATGATCGCCGGGCCTGCTCGACCACTCCCCGGAGCGCGGCGGTGGAGCCTTGTCGGGTTGAGCCCAGCGCGTTCGACGAGCCACGCCACGACCTCCGCGACTGCGCGGTCGGGCTTGTTGATCGCGTGCTCCGTTGACTATCCACCCCAATCGCCGAACAAGTGTCGAGATCTGGCTACCGACGAGACCCGCGTGATCCGTTCTCTCCTGCCTGTCGCCGTCCTATTCGTCCTCGTCGCCTCGCCCGCCATGAGCGACGCGACGGTGTCGGGGGAGTGCCTGATCCAGGTGAGCGGCCGGACCTACCGCGATGGGCTGTGCCGCATCCGGTTGTACCCGGGCGGCGGATTTCAGAAGGAGGGCGCGATCTTCGCTGCCGTCGACATCGACCCGAGTAGTGGCACGGCGACCGCGTACTGGACCGGCCCCGGACCCGCCTCACACGCGCACGAGCCCCTCGGGGCCGTAGTCCGGCAGGGCGGCTGCTGGGTCAGTGACTCGGCGCGCGTGTGCGCGTGGCGTCCCGGCACGCGGCCCCGATGAAGTCCGCGGCACGTAGTCCTCACGGGCTATCGAGACAGAAAAGCTAATCCAGTTTGCACCAGGGTGCGAGCTTCACATCCCGCGCTGGGTACGAACCCAGCCTGTACAAGCCGACCGCCTTGACCCCATCAACTGGATCACGATCGACGATGTCCGCCTTTTCTCCTTTTTTCTTTGGATAGACACACGGTTGGCCGTTGCCCGAGCCGACCATGCACGCGTCACGCACAAAAACACCGACGCATGGCCGTGCAGTCGCTCGAACAGGAGCGAATGCAACGAGACCAGCGATCAAGAACAATCCTTTTCTCATGATCGTTTCCTTGGCGGCATTGATTTGCGGTGAAAAACTCTTATCGACCTTCCTGATCGGTTCATTCGCGATATACTCCCGACCCGATTACGGCAAGCCGAAAGGCCACAAACGATCATGCGTTCAATCCGCTCTTCAGTTGTCGCTCTGGTCTGCGTCATCGCAACGACGCTTTTTCATGCCGGATCGGCAAATTCGCAAAATATCCCCGATTTGCAGAGCATGATTTCAGCGCAAGGAAACTGCTCGAAGTTTGTCATTCGAGGTGAAAATTACACCTGCACCTCAGTCGTCTACGCGCATTTCCGAAACGGTCGGACCGCATGGAACATCCCTCTGCCCCACGGAGCGATCATGCTCTCAGGTGGTCGTGACAGCCAACTGGACCCGACCCGGTACGTCCTCGCGATCGACACAATCCGGGCAGGACGCGGTGACGGCTCCAGCGATAGCTACCGAGCGTCCGGTGAATGCGTAACACGACCTTCACCTGATGGTGAATTCCTCTATTCTCTCACCTGCAAAGCTGGAAACGGTGTTGAGTCAATAACTCTCGAATTTAAAGGTAATGGCAAGAAAGTCGCCAAAAAATTCTTCTGACCAGCCCTCAAATAATGTATTTGATTGGCTCGTTCATGAGCGTGCCGGGCGACCTTTCATCCACGGCTGGACTGCTTTGACGGCCTCACCCACTGACCCGTTCCATGACCTGAGCCCAGGCCGGCATCTCCTCAGGCATTGGCAGGTACAAGATCTTGCTGAACTTACCGTGCTCGAACCTGTAGAAGTGCATGCCCATGGGGCCGTCGTCTCCATCTCCGCCAGACACCACTAGAAGGCGGCTGTCCGAACGGAAACGGAATCGCTCAAATCGGTCATCGTTTGAGAGCCCACCAACTGCGGTGGTCGGCAGGAACTCGGCTATCCCGGTGACGTGGTCGACGATCGCACCGGTCTCACAGGAAGTTCCACACCCCCAAGTCGCGATTGTGTACCGGCCTCCGAAATTGATGGGTGCCCGAGCAGCCTCGCGCAGGCGTGTGCGGTAGGCGGCCTTGTCCCGCGTGTCGAGGAGCGCTGGGGCGTCGGGACCTCGGTAGATCCCTTCTGCCGGGAACTGGCGATAATGTGGGACGCGATCGAAGAACTGGGGCACCGTGTCCGAGCGCGAGGAGGTACCCGCAGTGACAGCGGGCGTGGCAGCGATTGGCGGGAGGCTTGCTCCTTGAACCGGCGCAGGAAGCTCGACTCCCTGTGTCGCGGCAGACGCCGTTCGAGGCTCATCTCCTCGGAAAAGGACGGGTACACTAAATGACTGCCGCTCCACGTTGAGTTCGCTCGGCATTCGCGCAAATTTCTCTCCCGATCTGAGTATTCTAAGGACTTCATCGTCAACATGTCCATTGCCTGACGTTTCAGTAATTCGTGATTGCTCAACAATCCCCGCATGCGATACAACAAATCTAACTTTTACTAAACCACCACCGCCGACGTCATGCGTGCGCTCTTGTATTTGTCCTCTCAATAATGACCCGTATTTCTCCAAAAAAATCCGTTGCTCATCTTTATTCGATCCAGTAGCAGTTGATATTTTTATCGAATCGCCTTCGTCTTTCAATCGCGCGAATGAAATCCTGATCCGTCGAAATATTGACAAATTTACTTGATCGAAAGGGGGAGGAGAGATCGATAATCCGATAACAATCCCGACGGCCAGCGATAATGCCATTGGGACGAGAAGACCGATCGTGTTTTTGATCACGGAGGATCCTCGCAGATTGGGAACGACGCAGCCTTACATCAGAGTCTCTGGTAACAGGTCACTGAAGAACTTCAAGTGCCGAGTGGGACGATCAGCCAGTTCATCCACTGACGAGCAGGCCGGTGCTCCAGATCGTTGATGCGACAGACTGCAAGATCATCCTGATCGTCAGCGTTTCGCATGTTCACTCCACTACTTGTTGACAACAAGAAATTCGACTTGCTTGTGTCGTCAAGATGATTTATCCGATTTCTTACATCATCAGAAGGCGCATTTATATGTGGTTGTTCAGCCGCCTCGCCATGTTTCTTGCAGCCGGATGTACTCCGAACCTAGCGCATGCCGTCGACGTTACAGAGTTTGCCGGATCTTGCACGAGTTTTAAGGCCGGACCGCGTGATCTCTCTCGGGATTGTCGTCCCAATATGCTGCGAAACATTCATCCGGATGGACGAGTTGGGTTTCTATTTGCTTCCCAGGGCCGTGCGATATCTTTCGCTGGGCCGGCGTCGAACCGAACCTTCGACGGGTGGATGACGACTCAAATCATCGACCGCGTCATATTCCACGACGGAAACGATGTTCGCCCGATGACTGCTGTTGGTCGGTGCAAGTACGGCGAGAGGAAGCCCGGAGAAGCCTATCCCATCATTTGTGACGCGCAGACGAACGAGGGGCACTTCGAAGCGACATTTATCGTTGACGCGGCCAATGCGCATGTTCAGCGGGCCCCGTCAGCGGCAAATCCGGCAAGCAAGTACCCGCGTCTACCACTCCGTCAGGGTGAGTACACTCGTGGCAAGTGTACCCCCTCATCAAACGATGAGGCTGCCAAGCAGGAGGAAAGTATCGGCGTTTACGATGTCGCCGACGAGCGACCTCCGTATCAGTTCATATCGCCAATGGGCGATGGCAAGGAAGGTGACTGCAAAATCGACCGATTGAATGTTGATGGAAATCGGTTCTCTGGAAGTCCTGCATGCAAGGACGGGGGCATGAAGGTCAAGTACTATACAGGTCGCTACGCATTCAGTTACGTGGTTCTTGACGCCCAGACCTTTGTTTCGCACGAGCACACCTACCGCTGGTGCAGCCCTCATCGGTGAAGAGGTTGTTGACACAGCCGATAGCCGTTCGAGGCGGTGCAATGTGGCCGACCGTAAGGATGGTCTTCGACCTGTTCGACCAGTATCCACCGGGCATGTCGGTTGATTTCCATCGGATCGAGCCCGGTGCGTGCACCCCCGTTCCACTGGACCTTGCTCCAGTTGAACGATCCAGGGACTCCCCAGGCCAAGGCACCAATCACGATCCTGAATCTCGATCGCGAACGCGCGTTCGCGGCGACCGAGACGCTACTGGAATAACCGCAAGCCGGTGTTGTCGCCGAAGGGTATACCGCTGCGCGACAGCCGCATGGGACGTCGGCGCGACGTGACAAAACGGTTGACTCACGATTTTAGTTACGTCATGGTGAGTGGGTCTAAAGAGTTTTGTTACACCGGAGCCCAAGACCATGGCGACTTACGGCTACGCGCGGGTGAGCACGACGGATCAAGATCTCTCGCTCCAGATCACCGCGCTCAAGGCCGCCGGCTGCGACGTGATCCGCTCTGAGAAGGTCTCCGGCACAAGCACCAACGGCCGTGCCGAACTCGCCACCGTGCTCGACTTCATCCGGGCCGGCGACGCCCTGGTGGTGACGCGCATCGACCGGCTCGCCCGGTCCATCGGCGACCTCCAGGACATCGTGCGCACGCTGAAGGCGAAGGGCGCGATCCTGAGGGCCACCGAGCAGCCGATCGATACCAGCACCGCGGCTGGCAAGGCGTTTCTCGACATGCTGGGGGTGTTCGCCGAATTCGAGACGAACCTACGCCGCGAACGGCAGATGGAGGGGATCGCGAAGGCCAAGGCCGCGGGCGTCTACGCCGGCAAGGGCCGCCCGACGAAAATCGCGCCCGACCGGATCCGCGACATGGCGGCGTCGGGCATGGGTCCATCTGGCATCGCGAAAGCTCTCGGGATCAGCCGGATGAGCGTCCATCGTGCCCTCCACCCGAAAGCGATGTGACCATGCGCTATGCGATACGGGATCGCCAAAACCATGTTCTCGGCTGGATCGAGGAGGAGCATGGCCTGAAACGCGTGAAACTGACTGACCGCGGCAGTAGGACTCTCGGCTTTTTCTTTACTGATCGAAATGTCACCGTCGATGACCGTGGGCGCGTTGTAGGCCCGGGCGATCAACTTCTGCGACTTCTACGGGATTGACGTACGTCCTAAATACGTGATGCGTTACCACGAACTCATCGGCGAAATCACTCCCGCCCTGGACCAGCGCGAAGATTTGCTCGCGGAGGTCAAGCCACGTCAGCCGATCAAGCCGAAGCAAGCCGCCGCACCGTCTGGCGGCGTTCCACCAATGACGCCAGCGAAGGCGCGTGCGGAGGCGGCGCGAAAGCAAGGTATTCAAGCGAAAATTTCTGACGAACGCCGCCGTTCATCAGAGCGGCAGGCCGACCTTCGAGCGCAGATGAATCGTCGACCGGCCTGAAAACGCCTTAAAATCCAATTTTTGCCTACATCAGCCACGGCATAGGGTCGCGATAGACATGCACGAGATCGCGCGCACGGATACCCGGTGATTGCGGACTGCGCGAGCCGATAACGACTCGCCTCGATCCGGCATCAGGCCATGCGACCGCCCCCCACGCCTCGATCATCTCGGCTGCGGCGGCACGCGCCTCACCGGCCGTGAGCGGTCCATCGACCGTGATCACGTCCTGCCACGTGCGGGAGCAGGCGAGCGCGTCGGCGACGGCCGGCGCGTCCACGTCCGTGGTTGCGAGTAGCCCCTCCAGGAGCCCGTAGACGCGTCCCCCTCTCGGGGCGAGGTCGACCACCCAGACGCGGACCTCGACCGCCCTCCAGGCACGACGTGCGCGCCGCTGCGTGTCGACGGCATTCCGCAGAGCGCAGCGCGCTCCATAGACCGTCATCGCGGCACTGTGCCCGGCCACGTCCACGCTGAGTCGGTGCCAGACCGTGCCCGCGGGTGCGCCGTCGATCCACTCGTGAACGATGTCCGTCTCGGCCGTCCGGGACCGCACTACTGCCAGGCCTCCCAGATCGCGTGCGCAGCCGGGTGCATAAGCGCACCCGTGATGGGCCCCTGCCATGTCGGCGATAGGTCGGATGACACATTCTCAGCCGGTGCGATGATGACCGTCCACCCTGCGTAGGCGACGACCTGCGCGTCTGCTCCCGCGATTTTCAATCGATCGTACAGTGCTCGTCTCCAGCTATTGTACGCGAGCAGCCGGTACGTTTCACCGATGATTTCGACATCACACGGCGAGATGCCGAGCGCGTCGATCCGGTCGATCGTCTCATCCATCGACATGTATGCAATCACGTTGGTCCACCGGTGCGCTCTCACGGCCATCTCCTCCTGAGAGCACCGCCCGCTTGACCCGATCCGCCAGATCACCCCGCCCGCGCGCGTCCAGCGCGCGCGCGAGCCGGACGAGTACATCCACACTTGGGCGGGCGCGCCGTGCGACGAGCCCGCGGCAGTAAGATCGCTCGCATCCCAGATACTCGCGACAATACTCAGCGGTCGATCGCACCGTGCGGTCTCGAATAAGGACCTCTCGGATTTCGTTTAAAATCATTCTTGTGCTCCAGATCTATTTATGTTTTGCCGTGGTTTTCGGATAAAATGATGGGGTTTTCAGGATAAATTTCTAAATACGCTCATGCGAGACTCTGCCGATTGGCGACACCTGCGCGCACAGGTGCGACAAACCTTTCAAGTCTTTTCACGCACGCCGCACGCTGCACTCCGATGGGTGACGACCGTGATCGCTGCGTACGTCGTCGATCTCAACGACGACATTCGCGATCAAGTCCGGCGAGATGTCGAAGAATATCATGAGCGCCGCCGCGCCGTATACAGAAAATCTGGGTACATCCGCCGGAATATTAAGACCGGTCAGACGCGGTGGGCGGGTGTAATCGAGCTTGATCTATTGCATCCGCGGATGATCGCATCGTGCAGCAAGATGAAATTGGGACTTCTGCTTGAAATGGGCGTCGATGTATTCACGATAGATCGCAACCGACAGCGCATCCTCATACTGCACGAGCATGCAATCGTCGATGGCAGAGGGCACCCGTCGATCGACCATCTCGCACGAGATCTTCGCGAGACGTGGCCGGGTCCTCGAAGACTTCATTTCGACACGACCTATCCGACCAATACAGTCGCCGAGAGTGCGGATAATTTGGCGCGCCTCGCCGGTTACTGCACAAAAAACCGGCTTGAATATAGCATTTCTTGGAACGGATCCAGAACTCGATACCACGTCGACTACGAAGACACCTGGAAAGAGTATGTTCTCGGTTGTTACGCCGCGATCGGCTCCGCTGACATGCTCGACGCCAATGTTTCACATCAAGTAAAAACTTCATGCCCGATGTACGTTTCTTTCCACGGGCATCTCATGGGTACGACTGACGATCACGAGATTTTGGCCGAAAAACAGACTGAAGAGCCTGAAAACCTGCACGATCGATCCGATTTGGGTACGAAAACGGGTGAAAATGGGATCTTTCCGAGTTTGCAGAGAACCATGCGGAGAACCGACAGAAAATCGGTCGAGGAATTGCAGTTGTGTCTATTAGAAGATCTTCCAGACCAACACTCACCCACACAACTGTACGAAACCTCACGATCATCCCACACGCTCTGCGACGATGATCAGCACGATCTGCAACTACCTCCCGCACCAGAGCCCGCCGAGAACATCCCAGACGATGATCGTGGAGCGTCGTCGACGCGATCGACTTCCGGTCCTCGGATGACTCCCGGCGATCTGATCGCCCGGATCCGTGCGATCCGAGGCTCTGGGCAGGACGAACCGGCCGCGACGACCCGCGCGACCGCGCCGATAACGAGCCCGCGCGCGAGCGTGCACGACGTGCTTGCCCGGATCCGAGCGGACAGGTCGCCCCGACCATGACGAACCGCGCGACGACGCCTCGACCGCGCGCCTCCGAGGAGCCCGGGCCGTGAACGCCGTCGAGGACGGCGGGAGGGGGCCGCCCCGGCCCTCGCGAACACGCGAACACGCAGGTAGACCAAATCGTTTGACAGTTCATTTGACAACAATGCCCCGGTTGGATAGCAATCGACGTCCATTATCTGGATGATTACCGATCGTCGGATCACATGATCGTGCGAAATATTGCTGGTCTACATGACGTGCACACAACGTGGAGGCGCGTCTGCTCGAAGAGCCCATTTCCGTCGGATCGAGCGATCGCCCGCGACGGCTACCAGCCGGAACTGACCAACCAGGATGTCCTGTTCGGCACGACCGCGGACGTCCGTGGCCTCAGGGTCTATCTGCGCGAGCGCCGCATCGTCCACGACCTCTACCAGCGGGTCTGGCTCGTCACCCACCGGTTCCAGGTCGATCGCCGCCTGCTCGGCTACCGGATCACGGTGGGCGACGCCGCGACGGCAGCCCGCATCGCCCGGCTCTGGGGCGGCCGACAGGGACCGTCGATCGCGCACTGAGTCGACTTGCGCGACCGACCCGACGACGAGCCCAGGCCGTGAACGCCGGCGAAGCGGTCATCGAGGGCCAGGAGGCGATACCAGCAGTAGGATCCCATTTCCGTACGAAGCGTTGACCGTGCATGTCCGCCGATCTGAAGAGCTTAGCTGCTCAGCTTGCCTCCAGCCTCAAGCGCCGCGGCGAAACAATCGCGGTTTCGGAGTCGTCCGCCGGTGGGCTGATCTCAGCCGCGCTGCTGGCTGAACCGGGCGCGTCGGCATACTTCGTCGGTGGCGCGGTCGTCTACACGGCGACGGCGCGAGAGGCCCTGCTCGGCGTCACTCCCGCGCTGATGGACGGGATGCGGTCCGCCTCCGAGCCGTACGCGCAACTCCTGGCGAGAACGGTGAGGCAACGGCTCGGGACGACGTGGGGTTTGGCCGAGACGGGCGCTGCTGGCCCGTCCGGAAATCGCTACGGCGACGCGGCTGGGCACACCTGCTGCGCGGTGAGCGGGCCCCGAGACCTCATCAGGACCGTGGAGACCGGATCAGCCGCGCGGGCAGCGAACATGGAAATGTTCGCCGCGACCGCCCTCATGCTGATCCTCGACGCGATGGATGAGACGCGCGCCGATCCGCCTCGCAACCCGTAGCTGCTATGCCAGGGTGAAGACCACCGTCGCCGCGACCTCTTTCCGATCGCTGAGCGGCCGGATCGTCGCCCATGCGTCCTGGTTGACGTGTGCTCGGCCCGCACGACGCCTTGGGTGACCTCGCACCGCCACCCGTGCATGACGATCGGACCGCCGTCGCCCACCGTCCCGACGACGCGCCGCCACGCCCGGGCGGCGATGCTACCGGGCGTCTGTTTGCCCGATCGGTAGATCGACGAGTCCATGTGCTCCCCCGCTTGTGTCGGCGCGCCCGATGACATCAACTGCCACGCGGGATTGACGGCGATTTCCTTGATCCCCCATTGATCCTGGCGTTATGGTATCGTGCATTCGCCCGACCTTCGGCAAGTTGCTCAGGCGTTGAGACGAAAACCGAGAGTGTATGCTCCCACCTATCTATTCCTTGTAGGTCGAACTCCACAGAAATTTCCAATTTCTGGTCCTTTAATTCGAACGTCGGCACTTCGACACGGTTAACTCGGTTCACAGCTTGAAAGGGCGTCAACGGCTCGTCCTGTGGAATGGAAGCGAGGCGTATCATCTCCATCATGGCCAAGCGCTCGAACCAGGGAGAGCCGTGATAACGCCAGTACAGGTCGGAAAGATCGCTGCCGCTGCTGAGGTCAGCGAACCAAGTACCCTGAGCCAGACCGAGCATGTTTTCGAAGATCTGGGTGTAAGCATCAAGGCCGCGGATCATTTGCATGGTTTCTCGGCACATGGTTGCGATGTTCGCGGTCGCGTCCTGACGCGGCACCTGCTCCTGGAGCCTGAACTGGACCTCGAAGGCGCGCTCCACCCGCTCGATGATGGGCGGTTCGGCCAGCGAAGCGCCATACCCAAGCTCGTTGAACAGCACGTAGCGCCGTTCCGGGGGCCATTTGCTAAAGTCCCGGCTCAGCGACCAGAGATCGCGTCCTGAGCCGTTCACGAAATGGGAAAGGCGGACCCGGGTGCCGTTGGGGCCAGAACGGATGATGCGGCCCAATGCGATGATATCAGGGCCGATCGCTATGATGTCGCCCTCATCCTCCGCGCCTGCGCGCCCCAGGCGACGCGAGCTTTCATGCTCGCGTTTGAGCCGATGAAGCTCCTCGACCGTAAAGTGCTCCTCGTCACGGTCGATCAGGACGCTACACGATGCGCACAGCCATACCCCGTTATCGATGTGGGACCGCTGTTCGGGCGACATCGCCGGGTCGTAGCGGCGTGCGCCCGGACCCGGCGCAGCCGCGCAGATATGGGCTGCCACGCCGATCATCGTGACAGCGCTTGTCCCCTCGTCACTCGGCCCCACAGTCGAGCAGTTGCACAGCGAACAGAGATAGCTGGCGCGCAGTGCCAGATCGTTCTTCGTCCGGGCGCTGAAATTGTCTCGGGTTTGTGACATCGGTATTGGCTTTAATGGATCCGTGGAGAAGCCGACTGCACGGCACGAACCTAGCTCATGCGGTGCTGGCGGACGAGATCGCCGCCGGTTCATCCCCTCACGTCGAGCCTCCCCAGTCCCCGGCAGCCCGTCGCGGCGGGTCTGGATCACGACTCGCGGGTCCAGACCGCACCCGATCTACCCGTGCGCAACCGAGCAGATTTTTCTCGTACTCTTAGGAGGGCGTGCCCGCGCCCCCACCCCCCGACTACCCTCGACGCTCGATCCACCGCCTGAAGTCGCGGTTGACCACCGTCACGATCGTCGTCTCCGATTGCCGGCCCCGCCCTGTCGATCGACGACAACGAGACCTCGTAACGACTATCAGCGATCGGCCGGATCCTCAACCACCCGCCTGCCGCCGCAGCATTTCGCTCAGTCTTCCGTTCGGGTGCGAACGTATCACGGCCGAAGCTGGCCGGGTGGCGCGACGATGCTAAATCGCGTACACACGGCGTTCACACACGGCGTTGTTCACGAGGATAGGTAAACGCGCAAAAGCCCAGTGTTCCGAGCGGTTTAGGCGAGATGGCGGGGTATTCAATCCTCCCCAGCGGCACCATCCCAAAATCTTCCTGTTCGTTCTCTCACGTCAAGTTCGCCGCTCACTCCGCGCGTTTACGGAAGTGCTTTGGAACCGCGCCGCTCGTGCTGGAGCAGGTAGAGCCCCGAGCCTGCCACGACGGCACCGCCGACCAGCGTCCACCGATCCGGCAGGGTGTCGAAGACGACGTAGCCGAGGAGGGCGGCCCAGAGCAGATGGGCGTAGGCGAAGGGCGCGAGGGTCGAGGCCGGCGCGTGGCGATGGGCCAGGATCAGCAGCCAGTGCCCAAGGGCGCCGAAGACGCCGACCGCGACGATCCCGACCCAGAGCCAGGGATCGCCGGGCGTTTCCCAGAGGAAGGGCAGCACCGGCAGCATCAGGGCGGAGCCGACGAGGCTGGTGTAGAGCATCGTCGTCTCGGGCCGATCATGGCCGGCGAGGAGGCGGGTCACCACGATGTAGACGCCGTTGACGCAGGCCGTGACGACCGCAAGCCCGGCCGCCGGATTCAGGCCGCCGAGACCGGGGCGGCTGACGATGAGGACGCCGCCGAACCCGACGAGCACCGCCGCCACCCGGCGCCAGCCGATCCGCTCGCCGAGGACGGGCCCGGCGATCAATGCCACCACGAGGGGTGACGCGAAGGTGATCGACGTCACCTGCGCCAGAGGCAGATAGCGCAGCGCGAAGAAGGAGCAAAGCGTCGCCACCACCAGGCAGAGCGAGCGCAGCACCTGGAGCAGGGGCTTGCGCGTCCGCAACAGGCCGAGATCGGCCCGCGGCGCCAGCACGGCCGCGACGACCAGGAAGCTGCCGATGTAGCGGATCGCCACGATCAGGAGCGGGTTCATCGCGCGATTGAGGTACTTGGCCGATGCGTCGATGCAGGCGAAGCCCGCCACCGCACCGATCATCAGGGCGATCCCGATCAGCGTACTCCGCTGGCCCGCCGCGCGCATGCCTGGATCCCCAACCGCCGAGCCTCCCGCGAGCCCCGCCTCACCTCCTGCCGCGCACGGGCACGGCTGTCACTCCCGAGAGCTCCGCCGGGAGGGACATGCCGGACATGCGGATTCCACACGATGCTGGCGTCACCGCGCTGTCGCGGTCCTCGCTCCGCGGCGCCGCACCTCTCAAGCCCACCCGCGACCCACCGCGCCCACCGGCGCAGTGCGCTCTACTCGAACAGGTGCGGGTACTGCGCCTCCGCCTTGGGCAGGGCGCGCACGATCTCCCACAGGTGGTGCTGCATCGCCGCCGCGGCCTCCTCCGGCGCCCGGGCATCCACGGCCGCCATGATCGCGCGGTGCTGGTCCACCAGGGGCAGCATCGCGGCCGCGTCGGGCAGGGTGAGCTGGCAGGCGCGGTCGAGATGCGCCTTCACGTCCTGCACCGCCTCCCAGGCGAGCGCGCAGCCCGCGCCCTCGGCCAGCGCGGCGTGGAACAGCGCGTCGGCGCGGTGGAAGCCCGCCGGGTCCCCCGCCGCCGCCCGCTCGGCCTGGAGGCCGAGGAGGTCGTCGATGCGGCGCCGGCTCGCCGGGTCGAAGGCCGCGCAGGCCCGCCGCGCCACCGCCGTCTCGATCGCCTCGCGCACGAAACGCGCCTGCATAAGCCGCGACACCGAGATCTTGGCCACCACCGTCCCGCGCTGCGGCCGCACCTCGACGAGGCGGGTGCGAGAGAGCCCGATGAAGGCCTCGCGCACCGGCTGGCGCGAGACGCCGTGGCGCGCCGCGATCTCCTGTTCGGAGAGGCGCGTGCCCGGCAGCACGTCGAGCGCGATGATCGAGCGCCGCAACGCCGCCTCCACCCGCTCCGCCGCCGAGCCCGCCATCGCCTCGATCATTCCGCTTCACAGCCTCCGCACGATGTGCATACACTACCATACAAGCCGGGCGCTCCACCAGAAGAGCGCCGCCCGTGCCTGGAGGAAACCGTGACCCAAGGTCGCCCCACCCGCCGCGCCGTCGCGCTCGGCCTCGGTTCGCTCGCCGCCGCGCCCGTCCTGCGGGCCCGCTCCGCCGCCGCCGCGCCGGTGACGCTCCGGCTCTCCTCCTCGCTGCCCGCGGACCCGAACTCGGCCCACTGGCTGTGGTACGACCGATTCGCGGCGAGCCTGAAGGCCAAGGCCGGAGACGCCGTGCAGGTGCGCTACTTCCCGGACAACCAGCTCGGCAAGGAATCGGACGTCGTCGGCTCCGTGAAGCTCGGCGTCGTCGACATGATGATCTCGGGCTCCTCGATCTGGTCGACCCTCGCGCCGGAGATCGGCGTCCTCGATCTCGGCTACCTGTTTCCGACCATGGACAGCGCCGGGCGCGTCCTCGATGGGCCGGCGGGCGCGCAGCTCGACCGGATCTTCACCGACCGGATCGGCGTGAAGGTGCTGAGCTGGGGCTACAGCCTCGGCGGCCGCAATGTCACGGCGCGCGAGCCGGCCGAGACCCCCGCGGCGATGCGGGGCAAGAAGATCCGGGTGTTGCCGGTGGCCAATTTCGTGGCGACCCTGCGCGCCATGGGCGCCTCGCCGACCCCGATGTCGCTGGGCGAGGTCTACACGGCGCTCCAGACCGGCGTGATCGACGGGATGGAGCACGACGCGCCCACCATCCTCGCGATCAAGGCCTACGAGGTCGCCAAGCACGTCACGCTGACCCAGCACATCTGCAACCCCCAGACGATCGTGATCGGCACTCGGGCCTTCAGCAAGGTGCCGGCCGAGCACCGCGAAGCGTTCCTCGCCGCCGCCGCCGAGGCGACCGCCTTCCAGCGGAGCCAGGCCGCCGCGATCGAGGCCGAGGCCCTGGCGACCCTGAAGGGGAACGGCGTCGGCATCCACGAATGCGACCGCGTCGCCTTCCGCGCCCTCGTCACGCCGCTGTGGGACGAATTCGCCAAGTCCTACCCGGCGACGAAGCCGATCCTCGCGGCGATCACCCAGGCCTGAGGCGCGCGCCCGTGCTCGTCGAGACCGGCCCGGCGGCGCAGACCGCCCCTCCCGCCCGCGCCTCCCTGCCTGCCGCGATGGTCGTGAGCCTGCTGCGCGCCGTGCAGGCTCTGGCGGCGCTGGCCCTCGCCGCCGACCTCGCGGTGGTGGTCGGCGCCGTGCTCTGGCGCTTCGCCTCCGGCGACTCGCTCGAATGGGCCGACGAGGTCGCCCGCATGCTGCTGATCGACGTGGCCTTCCTGGGCGGCGCGGCGGCGGTGGCGCAGGGGCGCCACGTGGGCATCCGGGTGGTGCGCGACGCGGTGCCCGAGCGCGTGCGCGCCGTCATGGAGGCGGCCGGCCTGCTGGTCGAACTCGGCGTCGCCCTGGCGCTCGCAGCTTGCGCCCTGTCCTACGCGGCCACCGCGGCGACGCAGGTCACGCCCTTCGGCCTGCCGCAGAACCTGTTCATCTATCCGATGGTGGTGGGCGGCGCCTGCATGGCGGTGTTCCTCGCCGCGCGGCTCGGCGCCCACCGCCTCCGGGACGTCGCGCTGGCTGCGCTGACGCTCGCCGGCATCGCGGGCCTCGTCGCGGGCTGGGCCCTCCTCCTGCCGGATTCCGCCCCGAGTCCGCTCGCGCTCCTCCTCCTCGGCTTCGCGCTGGCGCTCGGCTCCGGCATCCCGATCGCCTTCGCGCTCTCGGTCGGCGCCCTCGTCTTCCTGGCGGCGGATGGCGGCATCGACCCGGCGGTCTTTGCCCAGCAGGCGTCGAGCGGCATCGACAACTTCGTGCTGCTCGCGATCCCGTTCTTCGTCCTCGCCGGCCTCGCCATGGAGGTCAACGGCATGTCGGTGCGGCTGATCGAGCTCCTGCGCCGCGCCATCGGCGAGCGCCGCGGCGGGCTCGGCATCGTGACGATCCTCGCCATGGTGCTGTTCTCCGGCATCTCGGGCTCGAAGCTCGCGGACGTGACCGCGGTCGGCACCGTGACCGTGCCGGCGATGCGCCGCTCCAACCAGGATCCCGCCGAGGGCGTGGCGCTGCTGGCCGCGAGCGCGATCATGGCCGAGACGATCCCGCCCTGCATCAACCTCATCATCCTCGGCTACGTGGCGAACCTGTCGATCGGGGGGCTGTTCGCGGCCGGCATCCTGCCGGCGATCCTGATGGCCGCGGCCCTCATCCTCGGCGTGGCGGTCTTCTCCGCGCGGGCCCGCCCGGTCCCGGTCGAGCGCTCGCACCACACGCTCACCCACCTGATCTGGTCGAGCGCGGTCAGCCTCGGCGTCATCGTCATCATCTTCGGCGGTTACCGCTCGGGCTTCGCCACCGCCACCGAGATCGGCGCCTTCGCGGTGGTCTACGCCGTCGCGGCCGGCATCCTGTGCTTCCGGGAACTCTCCGTCCGGGCGCTCGCCGATCTCTTCGTGCGCTCCGCAACGCTCGCCGGCATGATCCTGTTCGTGGTCGCGGCCTCGCAGACGATCGCCTTCTCGCTCACCATCAACCAGGTGCCGCACGCGCTCGCCGAGGCGATGATCGCGCTCAGCCACGGCGGGGGCGCCTGGATCTTCCTCCTCGTGTCGATCGCGCTCCTCGTGGTGATGGGGGCGGCGCTCGAAGGGGCGCCGGCCCTGATCATCTTCGGGCCGCTGCTCCTGCCGGTGGCGCAGGGCTTCGGCATCGCGCCGCTGCACTACGGGATCGTGCTGATCATCGCGATGGGGCTCGGCCTGTTCGCCCCGCCGCTCGGCCTCGGGCTCTACACCGCCTGCGCGGTGGGCGGCGTCTCGCTGGAGGAGACGGTGCGGCCGATCGGCAAATACCTGCTGCTGCTGCTCGTCTGCCTCGTGCTGATCGCCCTGGTGCCGGAGATCACGATGGTGCTGCCGCGCAGCATGGGTTTCGCCAAATAGGAGTTCGGGATGGTGCGGCGCGGACAGGTCTTCACCCGCGGGGCCGAGGTGGCGTGGGAGCCGGCGGGCGAGGGCGTGCGCCGGCAGGTCCTGGCCTACGAGGATCGCGTGATGCTGGTGCGGGTCGCCTTCGAGGCCGGCGCGGTCGGGCCGGCCCATTCCCATCCCCACGTGCAGTGCACGCTGGTGGAGCGGGGCGTGTTCGACATCACCATCGCGGGCGAGACCGCCCGGCTGGTGGCGGGGGACACCTTCCTGGTCCCCTCCGGCGCCGTCCATTCCGCCGTGGCGATCGAGGCCGGGGCGCTCACGGACGTGTTCACGCCCATGCGGGAGGATTTCGTGTAGGGGAGGCGCCCATGCGGATCCTGCTCACCCACACCCCCGCCATGCGCGAGCGCTACTACGGCGCCCGCGCCCTGTCCGGCCTGGACGCGCTCGGCGAGGTCATCCGGCACGAGGGCGAGGCGCCGCTCACGCCGGCCGCGCTGGTGGAGGCCGCGGCGGGAGCCGACCTGATCGTGTCGGACCGCCAGACCCCCGGCCCGGCCGAGATCTTCGCCAAGCTCCCCCGCCTGACGGCCTTCCTGCGCTGCGCCGTCGACATCCGCACCATCGACGTGGAGGCGGCGAGCGCGGCGGGGGTGCTGGTGACGCGCGCGAAACCCGGCTTCGTCGCCTCCGTCACCGAACTGGCCCTGGGCTTCCTGGTCGACCTCTCGCGCGGCGTCTCGCGCGCCGCCGCCGCGTACCATGCGGGTCGGGTGCCGGAGGCGCGGATGGGGCGGCAGCTGCGGGGCAGCCGCATCGGCATCATCGGCTACGGCGGCATCGGCCGCGCCCTGGGGGAGGCGGCCCTGGCCCTCGGCATGGAGGTGCTGGTCACCGATCCCTACGCCCGGGTCGCGGGACCGGGCCTGCGGCAGGTCGGGTTCGAGACGCTGATGGCGGAATCGGACTACGTCGTCTGCCTCGCCGTCGCCACGGCGGAGACCGAGAACCTCATCGACGCGGCGGCGCTCGCGCGGATGCGGCCCGACGCGTTCTTCATCAATCTCTCGCGGGGCGACCTCGTCGACGAGGCGGCCCTCGCGGCCGCCCTGCGCGAGGGCCGGATCGCCGGCGCCGGCCTAGATGTGGGCCGCGCGCCCGACCAGATGCCGTCCCCCGCCCTCGCGAGGCTGCCGAACGTGATCGCCACCCCCCATCTCGGCGGCCTGACGCCCCCCGCCATCGAGGCGCAGGCCTTCGACACGGTCGAGCAGGTGCGGGCGATTCTGAAGGGCGAGGTGCCGGAGGGGGCGGTCAACGCGGAGCGCTGGGCGCGACGGCCGGCCCGGAAAGCCTGATACGGTTTCCGGACGATCCGTTCGGAAACCGTATCACCAGCCCGCGCGGCGCCTGAGCGAAGCCGGTTTCTGCATTGCGAAGCAATCAATCGGAAACCGTATGACGCGGCCCGCTGGTGCCGCCCGGACGGCCCCCGCTCGCGACGCGATCGATCCCCGGAGTCGTGCCGGGGACCCGCTTCGCTCCCCGCGCGTGGATCCTGGGCAGCCGCTCAAAGGCTCCAGACTTGCGTGCCCGCCGCGCCGCTGAGCACGAGACTGTCGTGCCCCGAACTGTCGACATCGCCGAGCATCCGCAAGGTGCGGGAGTCCCAGCCCTCGTTGTAGCCGAAGTCGTTGATGGTCTTCGAAGGATCCAGCGTGAAGGTCAGGGTGCCGACCGCATCCCGCGAGCCGACCGCCACCAGGGTCGCGTCGGCGCCGAACCCGACGATGTCGGGAGTGCCGTCGCCGTTGATGTCACCCACGCGCCGCGGCGTGAGGTCGTTCGACCATCCCTGCGCCACTCCGAAATCCGCGATCCCGAGGTGGATGGGGCCGAAGGGCTGGCCCTGATGGGCCGTCGGGTCCTGACCCTGCGCCACGAGAACGCCGTTGGCCCCGAACGCGATGATGTCGTCGTAGCCGGTCACGTCGTCATGGACCACGAGGCGCGTGGTGCCCTGATCGGTCCACCCCTGGGCTCGCCCGAAATCGGACGCGTTGCCGTTGAACGTCGCGGTTTGAAGGGGCCCGAGGCCATAACGTCCGCCGCCGTCCTTCGTTCCGAGGGCGAATGAGGTTCCGCCCGGTCCCATTCCGAGGAAGTCGGCGATCCCGTCGTTGTTCAGGTCGATGATCGCGCCATCGTTGTCCTGGAAGGTGCGGATGTCGGTGAGCTGGTCCCACCCGTTCCCGTTCCCGACCGCCGGCAGGACCGTGTATCCGGTCGACGCGTCCGCGGTCGGTGCGAAGGCCTGATTGCCGACCAGCACGCCGCCTTGCGCGAAGCCGAGGATCGACGCGTAAGGGTCGCTCGCTTGCGTCCTCACGATCTGAAAACCGTTATGGGCCGTCCAGCCCTGACGCCTGCCGTAATCGGCATAGAGGTGCGGCGCGGTCTCGTACACCTGCGCACCGAAGATCCCGCCGAGCGCGTCGTAATTCGCGTCCTGCCGCGTCGCGCCGTACCAGTAGATGCCCGCGTCGCCCTGACCATAGAGGATGTCCGCGACACCGTAGCCCGCCGCGGCGGATCCCCTCTGCGAAGCGGCATCGTAGCCCTGGCTCGTCCCGAAATCGTGGACCACTCCCGCCGGGTTCGTGAAGCCGGGCCCGGGGAACGAGATGCCGTTCGAGACGAACGTCGTGTCGGACCCGAAGCCGAGATAGTCGACGCTGCCGTTGTGATCGATGTCGTGCAGGGACCGCGCCGTGTCGGCGGATCCCCATCCCTGCGCCACGCCGAAATCGTTCAGCACCGGCGCGCTGCTGCCCGTGAGGGGCGTCCGGTCGGTCGCCGACTGGCCGGCCGCGACGGTGAGAAAGTGGGCGAAATCCTTCGTGCCCGACGCGTAGATCGGATTCGTCGTCGGGGACGGGGCGAGGGCGGTCTCGATGGAGGCGGACGAGGTCACGACGGCGAGAACCTTCCCGTCCGCCAGGGGCGTGAGCGCGGGCGCGCCGTGGCTGTAGAAACCACGCCCGCCGGTCGAGACCGTCTCCCTCGAACCGACGACGAAGGTGGAACTCGGGCCCGAGAAACCGCCGGTCGCGGCGTGAATCTGGGCCACCTCGATCCCGTGAGAGCCGGCCGCATCGTAGGCGGCGACGAGAACGCTGCCGTCGGCCAAGGTCGACACTTGGTTCACGACGGTCTGCCCCGTCAGCAGCGGGGGCCACGACCTCGCCGGAGCGTAGCTGCTCCCGCTGACCTGCCAGAGGGTCGTGACACTCTGATGGGTGGCGCCGGGTATGCCGAACGCGACCGCGAACCCCCCGTCCTGCAGCGCGGTGACGCTGTCCTGTCCGCTCGGACCGACCACGGTCGCCCCGATGTCGATGCTCGCCAGGGCCAGGTTCGCGGCGATGACCGTACCGGCGTCATCGACGACCGCGCCGACGAGATCGATGCGATCGTAGATCCGGTTGCCGCCTCCGTCGACGGCGCCTGTGGGACGCAGGGTCTGCCAAGTCGCGAGGTAACGATTGTTGGCGAGCGCGGTGAGCGTCACGTCGCCGGTGCTGGTCGCCTCGTCCGTCTGAAGCGTCACCGTCCGCGCGATGCCGGATCCTGGAGTGACCTCCAGGACCCTCGACAGGCTCGCGCCGGCCGCCACGTCGTGCAGAACAGCAAAGCCGCCATTCGGGACGACGGCCGTTGCGACTGATAGCGCCGCTTCGGCGAGTGGCTTCGGCTCTGTATAGGCTGGATTGATGCCGTAGGTTGCCGTATTGTCCGACAGGATGATTGATGTTGCCGCCGACGGTTGATTTGAATCTGGTCGCAGCAAAGTATAAACAAAATACCCGTTCGGCGGACTAAAATCTACATCGCTAAATTGGGAATCTGACGTAGTGATTACTGCGTGCGGAGTGCCGACCGGCTTTCCGTTGGTGTCATAATCATAAGATCTGACCGGTTTTATTCCCCCTCGGATCAAATTTCCTCTGATAAAGACTGTGAATCCGGACCCTGGGTCGGCTGCGTATTTGGCCTGCGTTCCATCTTGAGGCGCGACGGTAAAGAAATTAGAAGAGCTTCGGATCAGAACTGACATGATAGTCTCTGCCTTCAGAGATAAGATTCCAATCTATAAATGGATTATAGATCGATAATTATCTCGTTATATCCTTATCAGAGCTGAGGCACCCGTCCGAGAACATTGTTGTATGCACGCGCGTCAGACAAAGTCGGTCCTGACAGCGACATTCCGTATCAATTGCTCGCATTGATAGCAGTGTCTTGCTACTTCGCCAACAGCTTGTTTTTGACGAGATAGCGTAGTCCGCGGTCGAACGATTCGTCGTTGTCGCCGCGGATGTCGACGCTGTAGCCGCGCTCCGGCCCATCGGCCGTCACCGGCTTCACGTAGACATTGATGTTCAGGATCAGGTTCGAGACCTTCTGCACCTCACCGGTGACGGCGACATCGGCGCCGAGCTTGCGCGCCAGGTCGTCCACGCAGCCGTTGCAGTGGCGCAGGTCGCTCTTGGCGGCCTCCGCCTCCACCGGTGCGACGGGAATGATCGTGTAGCGCCCGCTGCCGCTCAGTTCGGAGCGGAGCTGCTCGGTGAGGCGCCCGAGCCGCCCGTAATCCGCGTCGGTGGGCGGGGAGGCGCCGAGATTGGCGAACTGGAAGCCGAAGACGGCGGCCTTCTGCGGGTCGGCGAAGCTCGCGGTCGCGCCGAGCGCCAGGGCGAGGGCGGACAGGACCAGGGTTCGGATCATCGGGCACTCTCAACCGGCGTGACACGGTCTCGACGCGGGACGGGGGCCTTCGGTTGCAGGCCCGCTCGCCGGAAGGACGGATTTACCCCGAGCTGCGCCCGGCGGAGCGGGACCGCCCTGCTTGAGCGGGGCGGGGCAGCGCTCCATCGCCTCGCCTTGCCGGGACGCCATCCGTCTCGATCAAGCGGACGGCGTCCCATCCGGGCCAGCCCGCCATGATGGCTTGTGCTCAGCGGCACATCCTCTTCTTCCGGATCGACGACCATGATCTCGCGTAGCGAACTCATTCGGAGGCCCGCGATGTCACGTCTCATCGTCACGAGGCTCAAGGGCAAGGCGCTCCGGTCCTTCGGTGGATCGCGCTCAGCAGACGATGCGCGGCAGTCCGACGAATTTCCCGACGCTCTGCTCGACAATGTCGTCGGAGGCACAAAGCCCGGCGGAACGCTCTATGGAGCCTGCTCCGGAGGTAAGCACTTCGGCAATGTCGTCATCACGACTTGGTAAGGCGCCTCTTTGAGACATCGATGGTGTACCAAAGAGTATCTCTTTGGAGATGCGGAGCGAACGGGCCGCCGTCCCAGCACCGGCTGTGGCCCGATCCTGCGCGGCGCCCAATCCCGGAGAGCACGACACCTGTCGACGGTCCATCACGGCCTCGCGCCGTCGCGCGGCGCGAGGCCGTCGAGCAGGGCCGCGGCCTCCGGCAGGCTCGGCCGCGCGGCCGGGTCGGAGGCGAGGCAGGCCTGCGCCAGGGCGCTCATCTCCGGCGAGGGCGGGCCGGCCACACGGGCGAGGAGCTCGTCCAGCAGGATCCCGAGCGCCAGCACCTCGGTCCGCCGCAGCCTTTCGCCCTCGCGGCCGGCTGGAAGCCGCGAGGCAGCCCCGAGATCGCTCAGCACCGCATGGCCCGGACCGCCGTCCCAGAGCACGTTATGGGCGTAGAGGTCGCCGTGCAGGATGCCGCGCGCCTGCAGGTGGGCCGCCCCGGCCGCGACGCCGCAGGCGATCCGCAGCGCCGCCTCCGGCGCGAGCGCGAGGGCGGGGTCGTAGACGTCCCGGCTGCAGGTCGCCAGGCTCGGCGGCCCCGCCAACGGCCGCCAGTCCGGCGGCAGGAGCCGCAGCAGCAAGCCCCATGCCCCGTCCGGATGCCCCGCGACTTGCCCCAGGGCGCCGGTGAGGTGCGGATGCGCCCCCGCCGCGAGGCTCGCCGCCATCTCGTGCTCGGGCAGCCCGTCGCTCGTCATGGCGCCCTTGAACAGCTTGAGGGCGACGGGGAGGTCCGCCGCTCCCGGCCGCCGCCAGAGCGCCCGCCGCACGACGCCCGAGGCGCCTTCGCCCAGGATCTCGCCGGGGCATAGCGCCGTCCAGGGCACCGTCGGCGCGGCCGTCGCCCCGGCGCCCGGCTCGCAGGGATTGCCGGACCACGCCACCCACGCGAGGCGCGGCAGGTCCGCGAGCCAGGCAGGCAGCGCCGTCAGGCGGTTCGAGGAGAGGCGCAGCAGCTCAAGCCCCGTCGCGTCTGCCAGGGTATCCGGCAGGGCCTCGAGGGCGTTCCCGGACAGCATCAGCTTCGTCAGCTGCGGGCGCGCGCCGAGGGCGCGGGGCAGCGCCGCGAGACGGTTGTCGGTGAGCGTCAGCCAGCGCAGCCGCGGCGGCAGGGACTCCGCCGGGACCTCGCTCAGGCCCGCGGCCCGGAACCCGACCTGGCTCAGGGCCGGGCAGTCTCCCAGGCACGGAGGCAGCCGCGCGAACCGGTTGCCGGAACAGAACAGCACCCGCAGGCGCCGCAGCCGGCCGAACTCCGCCGGGAGCGCGCTCAGGCGGTTGTCGCTGAGGTCGAGGATCTCCAGGGTGTCGGCGAGGCCGAGGATCTCCGGCGGGAACTCGGCGAGGTCGGCGGCGAGGCGCAGCTCCCGCGCGCCCGCGAGGTCTCCGCGCCGCAGGGCCGCGAGCCGATCCGGACCCGACATCGCCATCGTCATGGTGACCATCCCGGCCGCGGCCCCTCTGGACGATGGCCGCCGGACCCGGGTGATGGCAGGGCTGGCCGGTCCGGTCCAGGCCGCGGAGCCCGCGCGCGCGTCGCGCGTTGGTCCGCACCGGACCAGAGGTTCCGGGAACGGGGAGGGGCGACATGTCTCATCGGGGCTATACGCTGCGGAGGGAGAATGGCGGCTGGGGCGTCTATGCGCGCGACACGGGCGAGCCGGTCCGCGTCAACGGGCGCCTTCAGACGGGCCTCCCCCACGAGACGGCGGCGGAGCTCGCCGAGGCCCTGCAGGCGCTGATCCAGCCCGGCCCGGCGACGGCGCCACCCTCAACGCCCAAGACCGGCCTGTCGGGATGACGCGCGGCGGCCGCGGCCCGGCCCGGCCCGTCGCCTCGGCCTCGACGTTGAGTGCCAGAGCCCGACCGCGCCGTGGCCCGTGCTGACCGCACCCGTCGTGCGGCTGACGGATTGCACCCTCGCGCAGCAGGGCGGCGGAGAGGATCGGGCAGGGCGTAGACCCCGCGCCCCCTCACCCGGACGGGGTCGCTGTGAGGGCGGGCACCACCGATCCCGCCGCGGTGATCACGCCTCGGCGAAGAGGTCCGGGCGCTTCTGGAGGTCCTCGTACTGGGCCGGCGTGCCGCAGAACAGCACCTCCGGGACGGGCACCTCGTGAAAGCGCACGTCGCGGCCCTGCGCGATCATCGCGTTGTACATCGGCGCCACATAGAGTTCCGGCGCGCTCGGCGCCCGCCGCTCGGCCTCGAAGGCCGCGTGGTAGTCGCCGGCCCGGCGGAAATAGTAGAGGCCGGTGCTCGCGAGCCGGGAGATCACGCGCTTCTCCGCCGTCTCGGCCACGCGCTCGTCGCCGTCCGGGTGCGGCCGGGCGTAGGAATAGCCCGGATCGTCGGCGTCCATCACTTCGAGGTAGCCGTCCGCCTGCGCCATCCAGGACCGGTCGGGATAACGGAAGCCCGGGCGGATCGTGTCGATGTTGAAGATGGTCACGGGCTCGTCCGCCGCCACGCCAGCCCCTTCGAGGCCGAGCCGGACCGTGTCGGCCTGGCCGAGCGTCGGCTCCGAGAGCATCACCACCTGCATCCGCGCGACCCCCATCCGGGCCACCTCCCGGCCGATGAAGGCTTCCGTCTCGGCCTCGTGCCGGGCGATGAACAGGAAGGGCTCCGTCGCGAAGTAGTGCGCGAAGCTGCCGACCGTCCGCTCGAACAGGCTGCGGCCGTGCAGGTCGAGCATGTATTTGGGCAGGGCATACCCGGCGTTGCGGAAGCGCTGGCTCAGTCCGGCCATGGGAATGACGATCACAGCGGTCCTCCTGCCAAGAACTCCGTGCGGCGGCGGCGCCTCACCGGACCCCTCGCGCGCGGTCGGTGTCGAGCCCGGCATAGAGGCGCAGGGCGTTGGCGATGAAGGCCCGCTGCCGGTCCGGACGGTCGCCGTGGAGCGGCAGCATCGACAGGAACAGCCCGACCGTGATCGCCCGGATCGCTGCCCCCGCTCACCCCGCCGACCTCGAACTCGCGCCAGGCCTCCTCCAGCCAGGCGTGATGCGGCGCGGCCTCGAAGGTGATCGAGAACCGGCCGTTATCCTCCGCCGGCATCGCGTAGCGCCCGGCGATGATCTGGTCGTAACGGCCCACGATCGAGTGGCACATCTTGGCGAGGTCGTAGCGCGTGTCGCCGTAGATCGAGTGCTCGCCGGCCTCCACGTAGCCGCGCGGGTCGATGACCTTGATCCGCTGCACCCGCGAACTGTAGAGCACGTTGCTGAAGCAGAAATCCCCGTGCATCACGGTCTGGCGGCGCCCGCCGCCGAGGTCGATGCCGGTCTCCAGATCCTCGGCGATCTGCATCAGCGAGGGCATCGGGTGCCCGTCGTAGCGCAGCATGTGGTGGATGTCGAAGCCGGTCTCGTCGGAGAAGCGGCGCAGGCGGTCGGCGGTCTTCACCGTGGCGAGCTGGCGCAGGGCGGCGCCGGCCGGGCCGGGACCCTGCGCGTTGGCGCAGGTCGCCAGGAACTCGTGGCAGGACTGGAGCACGCGCAACCAGGTGGCGCGGCCGAGCGTGCCGAAGACGAACAGCTCGGAGAGCGTCGGCAGGTGCTCGTACTCGGTCTCGTAGAAGGCGGTGCCGTTCTCCTCGCCGCTGTCGATGAGGCGAGCCGTGTAGACGCGCAGGGCGGGCGGCAGGCTGGCAAACCACGAGGCCTCGGCCACCATCTTCTCGGTGTCCGCGCTGAGCTTGCGCACGGTGCGCCCGTCGATCCGCAGCGTGTTGAAGGCCCGCGCGCTCGCCAGCAGCCGGCGTGAGCGGAAGAAGGTCTGCAGGTGCCCGAAATCGAGCCAGTTCGGCACGTCGACCGCGCGCAGGCCACCCTCGCGGGCATAGGCCTCGATGCCCTCCACGAAGGAGCCCCGCGCCCGCACGATGGCGCGGACCAGGGCTGAACTGCGGGCGAAGGCGAAGTAGCCGCAGGCAACGAGCCGCGGATGCGACACGGGCAGGCCGGCCGCGAAGGTCTGCAGGCCCAGGACGCGGTCGCCCTCGAGGCGCACCTCGGCCCAGGAATATCCCTCCTCGCTCGTCGCGACGCCGACCTCGTCGAGCCCGGTCGGCAGGCCGGTGACGAGGGTGTCGCCGTGGAGGATGCGCACGGGCTGCTCGGGGCCCCCGATCAGGTTGAGCGCGAACACCACGGCGTCGCCGAGGCTGAGCCCGTCCGGCACCGTCAGCACCGTCGCGCCCGCCTCGCTCAGCCGCCGCTCGTCCTCGGGCGGGACGACGTAGCTCTCGGGCAGGGTGTAGTAGACCTGCCGCCCGCGGCCGAGCTGCTCGAGCTGGTACTCGTAGAGGCGCTTGGTGCCCACCGGCAGGAAGGCCGGGGGCAAGTGGCCGAACTCGGCGGACAATTCCTGGTCGACGAAGGCGCTCGACGTGACGAGCCACAGACCGTCCGAAGCCATCGTCACACCGCCGAAGTTGGCCCGATCAGGGCGAGGATCTGCTCCCGCGTGAGCGAGACGAACTCGGAGGGCCGCACCGCGCGATCATCCACGTAGAACCCCTCCGTCCCGCACCACGGTTTGCCGACGTGGATCTCATCGTACGGCACGTCGTGGCGCTTCAGCCAGTCGATGATGACCGGCAGCGTATGGGCCGTGATCTTGCCGACGGAGTTCTCGTAGGTGCGCATATTGCGCGCCGAGTAGATCACGATGGTGAAGCCCATGGCGCGGTACTCGCGCATCCGCGCAACCACCTCGGGATCGGGCTCCTTGTCCGCGTAGCCGACGGACGGATCCTCGCGGGTGATCGTGCCGTCGAGATCCATGACGAGGCGCTTCATGGTGCGGAATGTTCCTGCTGGGAGAGCCGGGAGGAGGCGGGATGACGCCCGGGCCGGCGGGCTTCGCCGGATCGTGCGTGGTCGTCACACCCTCTCCCCGGCCGCGCCTGCTCGGCGGGCGCTGTAGCATCCCGAACCCGTCCCGTCACCCGCCAGAGCCGCAAAGCGCAACCGCGCGTTCCAAGGCCGATGGGACGCACGGAGAGAGACGGTGCCGAGCGCATGCGAGGGGATGGCGGCGAGCATTGCGCTCCGCTCCCGCCGATCCGGCGGCCGACTAACTGCACGGGACCCTCAAACTACGCCGTTGCGGCGTCACATCCCGAGATCAATGGATGTGGTGCCCAGGGGCGGAATCGAACCACCGACACTGCGATTTTCAGTCGCATGCTCTACCAACTGAGCTACCTGGGCTCGCCGGGCTGCTGCGGGGCAGCGGCGATGGCGGGGGTATAGTCAGGCGCGGCCCGGCTGTCCAGCCGTCTCGTGAAGGTTCTTCGGGTTTCGAAGCCGCCGAAGGGACGCCGCCTCAGCCGCGGCGCCGCACGGGCCGGCGGGGCAGGTCGGGCACGCCGTCCAGGGGCTCGACGCGCAGCTCCGCCGAGCCGGTCCGTCCGAAGCTGTCGGCGAAGCGCTCCGCGGCAGACCCACGGATCTCGAACTTCGTCTCGCGATCGAAGATCCGAATGGCGCCGACCTCCTCGCGGGAGATGCCGCCCCGGCGGCACAGCATCGGCAGCAGCCGGCGCGGGTCGGCATTGTCGCGCCGGCCGATATTGAGGCGGAACCAGATCCCGGGTCCGGTCGATGCGGCGCGCGGCCCCTCGGCGCGGGGCGCATGCGCCCGGCCGGTCGCGAATCCGGGATCGGTCACCTCCTCGGGTGCGGGCAGCCGCGCCCGGTAGGCCCGCACCAGGGCCGCGGCGAGATCCTCCGCCGAGCGCTGGGCCAGGAGGGCCTGCGCCATCGCCCGATCCTCGTCGCTGGTCTCCTCGGAGAGGAGCGGGTCCGCGAGCAGGCGCTCCTGGTCGAGGGCGCGGATCTCGTCGGCGGGCGGGGGACCCGACCAGACCGGCACCACCCCGGCCCGCGCCATCAGGTCCTCGGCCTTGCGGCGCCGGGACGGAGGAACCAGCAGCACGCTGATGCCCTTCTGCCCGGCGCGCCCGGTGCGGCCCGACCGGTGCTGCAGCACCTCCGCGTCGTTGGGCAGTTCCGCGTGGATGACGAGGCCGAGGCCGGGCAGGTCGATGCCGCGGGCGGCGACGTCCGTCGCCACGCAGACGCGGGCGCGCCCGTCGCGCAGGGCCTGGAGCGCGGCATTGCGCTCCCCCTGGCCGAGTTCGCCGGAGAGGGCGACCGCCGCGAAGCCGCGCTCGGTGAGCACCGCCTGCAGGTGACGCACGGCGTTGCGGGTGTTGCAGAACACGATCGCGGTGCGCGCCTCGACGAGGCGCAGCGTGTTGACCACCACGAGTTCGGTCTCGCGCGGCAGGATGCGCAGGGCCCGGTACTCGATATCGGCGTGGCCCCGCGTCTCGCCCGCGACGGCGATCCGAAGCGCGTCCCGCTGGTAGTGCTCGGCCAGCGCGACGATGCCCTTCGGCAGCGTGGCGGAGAACAGCAGCGTGCGGCGCTCCGGCGGCGTGGCGCTGAGGATGAATTCGAGATCCTCGCGGAAGCCGAGATCCAGCATCTCGTCCGCCTCGTCCAGCACCACCGCCCGGAGCGCCGAGGGGTCGAGGTTGCGCCGCTCCAGGTGGTCGCGCAGGCGGCCCGGGGTTCCCACCACGATGTGCACGCCCTCGGCCAGGGCGCGGCTCTCGCGGCGGGGATCCATGCCCCCGACGCAGGGAACGACCCGCGCCCCCGCCGGGCCGTAGAGCCAGGCGAGTTCCCGCTGAACCTGCAGGGCGAGTTCGCGGGTCGGGGCGATCACCAGGGCGAGGGGCGCCCCGGCCGGCCCGAAGCTCTCGGCGTCGCCGAGAAGCGTGTCGGCCATGGCGAGGCCGTAGGCGACGGTCTTGCCCGATCCGGTCTGGGCCGAGACGAGGAGGTCGCGCCCCGCCGAGGCGGCTTCGAGCACCGCGGCCTGGACCGGTGTCGGGTCGGCGTAGCCGCGGGACTCGAGCGCGCGGGCGAGGGGGGCGGGAACGGGAGGAAAGGACAAGACGGAACGAATCCCAGGTATCGACGCGCGGGAAGAAGCTCGGCGAGCCGGCGCGCATCCGATCGTGGCGCCGCCGCCGGAGCGGCCCGGACCCTCGCGCGCAGGTCCCACGGGTCATCACGAGAATGGGCTGCCCGTAGCGCGTCCGACGCGGCCGGTCCAGCCCCGCCCGCATCGTTAACGCAGCATTAACCCTAATGGTCTCTGCTCGCAGTCAGCCACCTTCAGGAGACGCGGCGTGTCCGAACCCGCCTACAAGCCTTCGCCCAGCCCGGCCCGCCAGCCCGCCGGACCGCTCAGGGATTGGCTCGCGACGATCTCCCGCATCGACGATTCCGCGCCCCCCGCCCGCGCCGCCGAGCCGGCGCGTCCGGCCGAGCCGCCGCGCCGCGCCCCGGAGGTCCCGCTGCCGGCCTGGGAGCCGCGCATCGTGACGGCCCCGGCCGCGCAGGAACCCGCGCCCGCGAAGGCCCCCGAGGCGGCCCCCGTGCAGGACGAGGACCTCGCCGCCCTGATGGCCGAGAACATGATCCTCAAGGCGCGCCTCAAGACCGAGGCGGACCGCTACGAGACGCTCCAGGCCATCGTGGCGGACGAGCTGCGGGCGCTGCGCCACCACGTCGAGGCCGAGATCCAGCGCGGCGACGAGATCCGGGCCGAGCGCGACCTCTGGATGGCGCGCGCCGAGGCGCTCGCCCAGCCCCTGTTCCAGAAGCGCTGAGGGGCCCCCCGCCCGTTCCGGGCGGAGGATGAAGAAGCCCGGGCCGGCGGGTGGATCGCCCGCCGCGCCGGCGCGGCCCGCGCGCTACGCCCCCAGGGCCGACCTGATCCTCTCCGCATGGGCCGCGAGCACGGCGCCGTCGGCCATGCCGCGCGCGTGCTGGCGCAGGGGGACGCCGTCGTGCCGAGGAATGACGTGGACGTGCAGGTGGAACACCGTCTGGCCCGCCGCCGCCCCGTTGAATTGCGTGATCACCACCCCGTCGGCGTCGAAGGCCCGCGTCACCGCCGCGGCGACCTTCTGCACGGCCGCGAAGAGCGGGCCGAGCGTGGCTGGATCCGCGTCGAGGAGGCCCCGGCTCGCGGCCTTCGGCACGACGAGCGCGTGGCCGTCCGCCTGGGGCATCACGTCCATGAAGGCGACCGTGTCCGCGTCCTCGTAGATCTTGTGCGAGGGGATCTCGCCCCGCAGGATCTTGGCGAAGATGTTGTTCGGGTCGTAGGCGGGCATCGTCATCGGGTGGCTCCGGGGCTCAGAGGCCGGCGGCCGAGCGGCGCTCGACGAGTCGCGCCAGGTAGGCGGCGCCGAGCGGGATGATGCTGTCGTCGAAATCGTAGGCCGCGTTGTGGAGCGCGGCGCCGGCCCGGCCCCCGAGCCAGGCATAGGCCCCGGGCACGGCGAGCAGCATGTCGGCGAAATCCTCGCTGCCCATCTTCGGGGTGGGATCGGCCTCAACCTTCTCGGCGCCGAACAGCTCGCGGGCGACGTCGAGCGCCGCCTCCGCCTGCGCCTCGCTGTTGCGCAGGACCGAGAACACGTCCTGGATCTCGACCGCGATCTCGGCCCCGAAGGCCGCCGCGATCCCCGCGCAGGTCTCGCGCAGGCGCCGGCCCACCAGCGCCCGGACGCCGTCGTCGAAGGTGCGGATCGTCCCGGCGAGATGCGCCCCTTCCGGGATCACGTTGTAGGCGGCCCCCGCCTGGACGCGGGTGATCGACAGGACGGCCGATTCCACCGGGTCGGTGTTGCGGCTCACCACGGCCTGCAGGGCCTGGACCAGGGCGGCCTGGACCACCACGGGGTCGACGCCGCGATTCGGCTGCGCCGCGTGGGCGCCGCGGCCGGTGATGCGGATGTCGAAGAAATCCGCCGCCGCCATGGCGGGGCCGCGGCGGATCGAGAGCTGCCCGTGCCGCCCGTTGGGCTGGTTGTGCAGGCCGTAGACCTCGTCGCAGGGGAAGCGCTCGAACAGCCTGTCCGCCAGCATGGCGCGGGCGCCGCCCAGGCCCTCCTCGGCGGGCTGGAAGATGAACACCGCCGTGCCGTCGAAGTCGCGGGTCTCGCTCAGGTACTTGGCGGCGCCCAGCAGCATGGTGGTGTGCCCGTCGTGGCCGCAGGCATGCATGGTGCCGGGCCTCGTCGAGCGGTAGGGCAGGTCCGTCGCCTCCTCGATCGGCAGCGCATCCATGTCGGCGCGCAGGCCGATGCGGCGGGCGCTGGTGCCGCGCCCGCTCAGGATTCCCACCACCCCGGTCCGCCCGATTCCGCGATGGACCTCGATGCCCCAGCCGGCCAGTCGCTCGGCGACGATCGCGCTGGTGCGCGTCTCCTCGAAGCCGATCTCCGGATGGGCGTGGAGGTCGCGGCGGAGGGCGGTGAGTTCGTCGGAATCGGCGGCGATGCGGTCGAGGAGAGACATGCGCGGGGAGGCCTCGCTCTGTGGATGGAGCCGGCCGGCATCCTTGGCGGGCGTTTCCGGCTTGTCCAGGGGGCGCGGCGCCGACCGGCGATGCGGTGCCGACGGCCCCTCCCTCACTCGCGGGGCATGGCGGCTACCTCCCGCGCGGCCGCGACCGCCGCGGATCCGGGGAAGAGGTGGGCGCGCAGGCGATCGGCCGCGTCCGGCCGCGCCAGCGCCCGGGCGAGCGCCTCGCTCTGCGCGGCGCAGGCGAGGGGGAGGATGGCGGCGGCGCGCCCGCGCCGGGATCTGCGCGGTGAGGCGGACGCGCCGCCATCATCGAGGGCGCGCGTGATCAGCCCGCCCGCCGTGTCGGCCGCGTGCGGATCTCCGCGGCCGAGGATCTCCGCGGCGGCCGGCAGGTCCGCGTCCTGCGCGATGGCGAGGCACTCCTCCGCCTCGTCCGCGGCCGCCGCCCGCGTGGCGGCGAGAAGGAAGCGGCCGAGGTCGATGACCACGGCGTCGGAGCCGCCCGCGAGGATCGCGGCGACCTGCCGGCCAGCCTCGCGGCGGATCAGGTCGAGGCCGTCGGCCTCGCTCCGGCCCTGCCGATAGGCCGCGAGGTAGTCCTGCGCCACTGCGTCGAGGCTCTGCGGCGCGCGGGCCGCCAGGGGAGCGAGCACCGGCACGGCGCGCAGCACCGCGGCGCGGGCGCCAGCGAGGGTCGGGTCGTCGTCGAGGGTGGAATCGGGGAGCCGGTCGGGCTCGACGATCTCCGTGATGGCGCCCGCCGCCCGCAGGCGCTCGGCGGAGGGCGTCCAGATGTCCTTGGCGGCGACCCTGAGCACCGCGTCGACGAAGTCGGCGGCGAGGCCGGCATCGAGATAGGCGCGGCGCTCCGGCGCGCTGTCGACCGCCAGGGTCTCCCCGAAGACGCCCGTCTCGTAGGGCGCGTGGAAGCCGAGCCGGGCGTCGGACGCGATCAGCCGCTCGCGTCCGCGCAGGAACGCCAGGGTGCAGGCCGACACGCAGTAATCCGGCACGTAGGTCGTGAGGTGGTGCGCCGCGATCGCCCGGCCGAGGGCGAGCCCCTCGTCGACGAGGCCGCCATCGCTGGTGAGGTGGATCCGCTCCACCTGGGGGTTCTCGGCGAGCAGGGCCGCGAGCCGCGCCCCGGCGCCCGCGGTAAGGGTCCCGGCGAGGCGGATGTCGCGGCCCCGCGGCCCGAGGGTCACGCCCGTCTCGGGCCCGTCCTCGTCGGCGCCGAACTGATCGGCGAGGCCGCGGGAGAGGGCAGGATAGACCTGCGTTGCGAGACCGCTCGCCCCGGCGACGAGGAGGGCGAGGGCCGCCACGGCCGGGCCGGCTCCCCGCGCGCGGAACAGGGCGACCGTCAGGGCCAGGAGGCAGCCCGCGAGCAGGAGCAGGGCGGAGGCGGCCTCCACCAGCAGTTCGGCCGGACCGTCGAACCCGTCGAGGAGGTGACCCGCTGCCCCGAGCGTCAGGCAGACCTTCGCGGCCAGATCCGCCCCCGCGCCGGTTCGCAGCCGCGCGGCCGGCTCGCGCGGGCCCCTCGGCCAGGCTCCGCCCTCGACTGCCCTGTGCGCCGCTCCTGCGCGAAGCGGCCCCTCGCTCACCCTCATCTCCCCGCGCCCCGCGTTCCGCTCATCGGGCGATCATCATCGCCACCTGGCCACCGATGAGAAGAAGGCAAGTTTCCGACCACGCGCGGACGGGTCCGCCACGACGGCTGCGAGAGAAGCTCATGTGCGGCCCACCCGCATCGGCGGGAAGCGAAGCAGTGGCAGGAGGGATGTTCGGAGAAGGATCATGTCCCGGCCCGCGCCACCGTGCCGCGGACCGGGATCAGTCCTTGAGAGGATCATGGCCCCCGTTCGTCACGGGTCGCGCTCGGTCGGCGCCATGGTGGCTCACGCCGAAGGCCGTCCCGGTGTCCTCGCCCGCAGCGGCGTCGTGCTCCGTCCGGAACAGGGTCAGCCGATGATCTTGTCGATCGTGATCGGCAGGTCGCGGATGCGCTTGCCGGTGGCGTGGAAGACCGCGTTGGCGATCGCCGCCGCGGTGCCGACGATGCCGATCTCGCCGAGGCCCTTGACGCCGATCGGGCTGACCTTGTCGTCCTCCTCGTCGACGAAGATGACATCGATGTCGTGGATGTCGGCGTTCACCGGAACATGGTACTCGCCGAAATTGTGGTTCATGAAGCGACCGAGCGCGTGGTCGAGCATCGACTCCTCCTCAAGGGCCGCGCCGATCCCCATCACCACGCCGCCCAGGATCTGGCTGCGCGCCGTCTTGAGGTTCAGGATCTTGCCTGCCGCGATCGCGCTGACGACGCGGGTCACCCGCGCGACGCCGAGATCCTCGTCGACCCGCACCTCGGCGAAGACCGCCGAGTGGGTGTAGGCCGCGTAGCGCAGCCCGGTGAGCAGGCTCGGCTTCACGGTCTCGGTGGCCTCGACGCTGTCGACGCCGCCGGCCCGCAGGGCCTGGTCGATCGTGACCTTTCGGGACGGCTCCTCCGTCAGCCGGATCTCGCCGTCCGCGAAGGTGACGTGGGCGAGATCGGCGTTGGCGAGCGGAGATTCGTCGATGCGGCGGGCGAAGCCGAGCAGCTGCTCGGCGACGGCTCGACAGGCCATCTCCACGGCGGAGCCCGCGGAGGCGGCCGTCCAGGACCCGCCGGCGAGCGGCGCTTCCGGCAGGTCCGTGTCGCTCAGGAGCGTGCGCACACGCTCCATCGGCAGGCCGAGCGCGTCGGCGCCGATCTGGTTCAGGATCGTGTAGGTGCCGGTGCCGAGATCGGCGGTGGAGCAGGCGAGTTCGAGCGTGCCGTCCGCCGAGAGCCGGGCGCGGGCGCTCGCCTTCATCATGAAGGCTTCCCAGACGCCCGTGGCCAGGCCCCAGCCGACCAGCTCGCGGCCCTCGCGCATTGAGCGCGGCGCCATGCTGCGCCGCGCCCAGCCGAAGCGCTCCGCGCCCTGCGCGTAGGCCGCCCGCAAGGCCTTCGAGGTGAAGTCCTTGTTCTCGGCCTCGTCGCGCTCGGCGTAATTGCGCAGGCGCAGCTCAAGCGGGTCCGTGCCCGTCGCGTAGGCGAGTTCGTCCATCGCCACTTCGAGGGCGTAGACGCCCGTCACGGCTCCGGGCGCGCGCATGTCGGCCGGCGTGTATGTGTCGAGCTTCGCCAGCTTGTAGTCGAACTTCGCGTTCGGGCAGTGGTAGAGCAGGCCCGACCAGTTCACGACGGATTCCTGGTAATCCTCGAAGGTCGAGGTTCCGGCGATCGCCTCGTGGCTGAGCGAGAGGAGGCGGCCCTCGCGATCCGCCCCGAGGGCGACGGTCTGGATCGTCTCCGGCCGGTAGCCGAGGGTGAACATCTGATCGCGGCTCAGCACCACCCGCACCGAGCGCTTCAGGTCGAGTGCGGCGGCGACCGCCAGGAAGAGCTGGTATTGCGGCCGCAGCCCGGAGCCGAAGGCGCCGCCGATGAAGGGCGAGATCACCCGCACATTGTCGGGCTTCAGGCTGAACACGCTGCAGACGTAGGATTGCGTGTTGTTCACGCCCTGGATCTTGTCGTGGATGGTGAGCCTGCCGTCGCCCTCGTAGATCACGGTCGAGGCATGCGGCTCCATCGGGTTGTGGTGCTCGGCCGGCTGGGAATAGGCCTGCCGCAGCTGGATCGGCGCGGACGCGAACGCGCCGTCGGGGTCGCCTCTGGGGTTCGGGGGCGGCTTGATGCCGGAGCGCTTTTTCGGCGGCACGTAGGCCGCCTCCAGGTTGGACTCGAGGTCGGTGTTGGGGACCTCCTCGGCATAGGTGACCTTGACCAGCGAGGCGCCGTGGCGGGCGAGTTCGAAGCTCTCCGCCACCACCAGGGCCACCGGCTGGCCGCCGAAGGTGATCTCCGGCCCGTTCAGCGCCCGGAAGGGCGACCCCGGCGGGGCGACCTGGTCGCGGTAATTGTAGTCCAGCCAGGCGGTGCGCGGCCGGTTCTCATGCGTGAAGACCTGGACCACGCCCGGGACCGCCAGCGCCGCCGAGGCGTCGATGGCGGTGACGCGGCCGCGGGTGATCGCGCTCGACACCACCACCCCGGTGAGGAGGTCGGCGGCCTTGAACTCGGCGGCGTAGGTCGCGGCGCCCGTGACCTTGGCGGGGCCGTCGACCCGGCTGCGCGCGGCGCCGACGTGGCGGTGTGGGGTGGCCATGCGGCGAGATCCTCAGCGGATGCGCTTGTCGGTCTGCGATTGCGGCGTGCCGGCGGCGGCCTGCGCGAGGCCGCGCACGATCGCGCGCCGCGCGAGGTCGATCTTGAAGGCGTTGTGCGCGTAGGGCCTGGCCTCGGCCAGGATCAGGTCGGCGGCCTCCCGAAAGGTCTCGTCCGTCGCCAGACGGCCCTCCAGCCGCGCCTCGGCCTCCCGGTTGCGCCAGGGCTTGTGCGCGACGCCGCCGAGCGCGAGGCGGGCCGTGCGGATCTCCTCGCCATCCATCTCGACCGCCGCCGCCACCGAGACCAGGGCGAAGGCGTAGGAGAGCCGGTCGCGCAGCTTCAGGTACGTATAGTGCTGCGGGAAGCGCTCCGCCGGCAGGTCGACCGAGAGCACGATCTCGCCCGGCGCCAGGGTGGTGTCGCGCTCCGGTGCGTCGCCCGGCAGGCGGTGAAAGTCGCCGATCCGGATCGCGCGCGATCCGGCCGGGCCCTCGACCTGCACCACGGCGTCCAGCGCCGCGAGGGCCACGCACATGTCGGAGGGATGCGTGGCGATGCAGTGGTCGGAGGTGCCGAGGATGGCGTGGATGCGGTTGACGCCGCTGATGGCCGGGCAGCCGCTGCCGGGCACCCGTTTGTTGCAGGGCGTGCCCTCGTCGTAGAAGTAGTAGCAGCGGGTGCGCTGGAGCAGGTTGCCGCCGGTCGAGGCGGCGTTGCGCAGTTGCGGCGAGGCGCCGGCCAGGATCGCGCTCGCGAGGAGCGGGTAATGCTCCTCCACCCGGGGATCCTCCGCGACGGCGCTGTTCGGCACCAGGGCGCCGATGCGCAGGCCGCCCGCGTGCTCCTCGATCGCGCCGAGGGGGAGGCGGGTGATGTCGACGAGCCTTTCGGGCCGCTCGACATTGTACTTCATCAGGTCGACGAGGTTGGTGCCGCCGGCGATGATCCGGGCGGCCGGATCGGCGGCGAGCGCGCTCACCGCCTCGGCGACGCTGCCCGCGCGGGTATAGGCGAAGCGGTTCATTCGGCGGCCTCTCGCGCGCCGCGCGCCTGCGCGGCGATCACGTCCTCGATAGCGTCCACGATGTTGGTGTAGGCACCGCAGCGGCAGAGATTGCCGCTCATGTGTTCGCGGATCTCTTCGCGGGTGCGGGCGCGGCCCTCCCGGATCAGCGCCACCGCCGACATGATCTGGCCGGGCGTGCAGTAGCCGCACTGGAAGGCGTCGTGCTCGACGAAGGCGGCCTGAAGCGGGTGGAGGGTGTCGGAGGACAGCCCCTCGATGGTCGTCACCGCGGCGCCGTCCTTCATCACCGCGAGCTGCAGGCAGGAATTCACCCGCCGGTCGTCGACCAGGACCGTGCAGGCGCCGCACTGGCCGTGGTCGCAGCCCTTCTTGGTGCCGGTAAGGTCGAGGTCTTCGCGCAGCAGGTCGAGGAGGGTCGTCCACGGCGCCACCTGCAGCTCCCGCCGCTCGCCGTTGATCGTCAGCGTGATGGCGATCCGCTCGGCCGTCGCGCCGGTGCCGCTCTCGGTCAACATGGAGCCTCGTGGGGTCTGTCTCGGCGCGCGATCGCGCCCCGGCGTCCGGATTGGAACCATAACGGATCGAGCCTGCGGCCGTTCCCGGCCCGCGCCGGACGGGGTTCCTGCCGCGGGGAGACTGCGTTAGGCCTGGTCCCGTGCCACGGAGGCTCCGCATGTCCGCACTCGACCCGATCCTCGCCGATATCGACCGCGACCTCGACACCTCGCTGGAGCGGCTGTTCGCCTTCCTGCGCATCCCGTCGATCTCGACCGATCCGGCCTACGCGGCCGAGTGCCGGCGCGCCGCCGAGTGGCTGCGCGGCGATCTCGCGGCGATCGGGTTCGAGGCCTCGCTGCGCGAGACCGGCGGCCACCCGGTGGTGCTCGCCCACGCACCCAAGCCTGGCGCGCCGCACGTTCTCTTCTACGGCCATTACGACGTGCAGCCAGTCGATCCGCTCGACCTCTGGGAGCGGCCGCCCTTCGAGCCGCGCCTCATCGACCTGCCCGATGGCCGCCGCGCCATCAGCGCCCGCGGCGCCTGCGACGACAAGGGCCAAGTGATGACCTTCGTGGAGGCCTGCCGGGCCTGGAAGGCGATCCACGGGGACTTGCCGGTCGGCGTGACGCTCCTCGTCGAGGGGGCGGAGGAGGACGGCTCCAAGCATCTGCCCGAGTGGATCGCGGCGAACCGCGACGCGCTCAAGGCCGACCTCGCCCTCGTCTGCGACACGGGCATGTGGGACAGCGACACCCCGGCCATCACCACCTCGCTGCGCGGAATGGCCTATTTCGAGGTCTTCGTGACCTGCGCGGACCGGGACCTGCATTCGGGCCTGTTCGGCGGCGCGGCCGCGAACCCCATCCACGTCCTCTCGCGCATCATCGCGGATCTCCACGACGACCAGGGGCGCGTCACCCTGCCGGGCTTCTACGACGCGGTGCGCGAGCCGCCGGTCGACGTGCTGGAGGGATGGCGCGCCCTGAACCTCACGCCCGAGAACTTCCTCGGCCCGATCGGGCTGCGGCTCCCGGCGGGCGAGCGGGACCGGATGCTGATCGAGCAGGTGCAGTCGCGCCCGACCTGCGACGCGAACGGCATCATCGGCGGGTACACGGGGGAGGGGACCAAGACGGTGATCGCCGGCAAGGCGAGCGCCAAGGTCTCCTTCCGCCTGGTCGAGGATCAGGACCCGGAGGCGGTGGATGCGAGCTTCCGCGCCTTCGTGCAGGCGCGGATCCCGGAGGATTGCTCGGTCGAGATCGTCACCCACAAGGGGTCGCGAGCGATCGCTCTGCCCTTCGACATGCCGGCGCTCGGGGCCGCTCGCCGCGCCCTCCAGGATGAGTGGGGCGTGGCGCCGGTCACCATCGGCTCGGGCGGATCGATCCCGGTGGTGGGCGATTTCAAGCGCAGCCTCGGCCTCGACACCCTGCTGATCGGTTTCGGCCTGGACGACGACCGCGTCCACTCGCCCAACGAGAAGTACGACCTCAAGAGCTTCCACAAGGGCATCCGCAGCTGGGCGCGGGTGCTGGCGGCGCTGGCGGGGTGAGGACGGGGCCGCCGCGGCGCGCGCAAACCCTCCCCATCTCTGCGGCTACCGTGTGCACACATCTCTGTCGCCAGCTCATCGGCTGAACGAATCTGGAAGGCACAACACCCCTCATGCGGAGGTGCGACCCCAGGGAGCCTCGAAGCACCCCAGAGCGTCTCGTCCAAGGCGCCCTTTCTCTTGGATGAACGTTCTGGGTGCTTCGAGGCCGCTGCGCGGCACCTCAGCATGAGGATTGTCGCGCACTCCAGGCGGGGTCATTCGATGAGACGGCTATCGAGATGTGTGCACACGGTAGCCCGCAAGAGGGAAGCGGTTGGGTGGGCCTGCCAGCCCCTCGCGACGGCCCACACCGCGACGGCAACCGGCCGCAATCCTTCCGTCAAGTCCAACGGGGACGGGATGAAAATGCCCTACCGCGCATGCGGCTTTGGCGATACGGATGCTTCACCAACAAAGCCGTCCAGGGAGGTTTGAGATGGCTGGTCCGAGTCCCGATGCGTCGGCATCCAAGGTCGCCACCGTGCTGCGCGTCACGAGCGGCAACTTCCTGGAGATGTTCGATTTCTTCCTGTTCGGCTTCTACGCGAACTACATCTCGAAGGCCTTTTTCCCGGCCGACAACGAATTCGCCTCGCTGATGTTCACCTTCATGGCGTTCGGGGCCGGCTTCCTGATGCGTCCCCTCGGGGCCGTGTTCCTCGGCGCCTATGTCGACCGGGTCGGACGCCGCCAGGGCCTGATCGTCACGCTGGCGATCATGGCGCTCGGCACCATCCTGATCGCCTTCGTGCCCTCCTACGCGACGATCGGCCTGTTCGCCCCGTTCCTGGTGCTGGTCGGCCGGCTGCTGCAGGGCTTCTCGGCCGGCGTCGAACTCGGCGGCGTGTCCGTCTACCTCGCCGAGATGGCGACGCCCGGGAACAAGGGCTTCTACGTGGCCTGGCAATCCGGCAGCCAGCAGGTCGCCATCATGGTGGCCGCCGTGATCGGCTACCTGCTGAACAAGGCGCTGATGCCGGACGCGATGCAGGATTGGGGCTGGCGCGTGCCGTTCTTCATCGGCTGCATGATCGTGCCGTTCCTGTTCTACATCCGGCGCTCGCTGGAGGAGACCAAGGAGTTCCTCGCCCGCCGCCACCGGCCGAGCGGCGCCGAGATCATTCGCTCGCTCGGCGAGAATTGGCAGATCGTGCTGCTCGGCATGCTGCTGGTCGCCATGACGACGATCTCCTTCTACACCATCACCGTCTACACCCCCACCTTCGGCAAGAACGTCCTCAAGCTGACCTCCGAGGACAGCCTGATCGTCACGTTCTGCGTGGCGCTCTCGAACTTCATCTGGCTGCCGGTGATGGGCGCGGTGTCGGACCGGGTTGGCCGCAAGCCGCTTCTGATCCTGTTCTCGGGCCTCGCGCTGCTGACCGCCTACCCGGCGCTCGCCTGGCTGATCGGGCACATCTCCTTCGCCAACATGCTGATCGTGCTCTTGTGGCTCTCCTTCCTCTACGGGAGCTACAACGGCGCCATGGTGGTGGCGCTGACCGAGATCGTGCCGGCGACCGTGCGCACGGCGGGCTTCTCCCTCGCCTATTCCCTCGCCACGGCCCTGTTCGGCGGGTTCACCCCGGCGGTCTCGACCTGGCTGATCGAGGCACTCGGCGACAAGGCGGCGCCGGGCCTCTGGATGAGCTTCGGCGGCCTCGCCGGCCTCGTCGCCACCTTCCTGATCTATCGCCGGGCGGCGATGGCGCCCGCGGGCGTGGTCCGGCCCGTCGCAGGCGAGTGACGGAAGCGCCCGAGGGGATTAAGATCCCGGCCCAACGACAGCCTGCGGGCCGGGATCCGTCATGACCGTGAAGTTGCGTCCGCTGGAGCGCGAGGACCTGCTCTTCGTGCACCAGCTCAACAACAACGACAGCATCATGCGCTATTGGTTCGAGGAGGCCTACGAGTCCTTCGCCGAGCTGGCGCAGCTCTACGAGCGCAACATCCACAACCAGACCGAGCGGCGCTTCATCGTCAGCTCGCCGGAGGCCGAGCGGGCCGGCATGGTCGAGCTCGTGGAGATCAACCACCTCCACCGGCGCTGCGAGTTCCAGATCGCCATCCACCCGGCCTTCCAGGGCCGCGGCTACGCCTCGCAGGCGACGCGGATCGGCATCGACTACGCATTCAGCGTCCTGAACATCCACAAGCTCTACCTGCACGTGGACAAGGACAACCGCCGCGCGGTGGGGATCTACGAGCGCGCCGGCTTCACGATCGAGGGCGTGCTGAAGGACGAGTTCTTCGTGAACGGCCGCTACCGCGACGCGGTGCGGATGTGCCTGTTCCAGCCGGCCTACCTGGCGCGGCGGGGCGGCGGCGACGTCCAGGAATCCGTTCTCAAGACCGCCTGAGGCCCCTTCGCAGGGCGGGGGCGGTGCCGTAAGGAGGGCGCCCCCGAGGAGCCCCGGCGTTGCGCGAGACCTTCCACATCGAGATCACCGGCCCGGAGGGCCTCGTCCAGCGGGCCTCGATCCGCGTGTCGGGGCTCGACGCCGCCCGGGACCGGGCGCTGCGGCTCTTCCGCCGCGCCCGGGTTCCCCAGCGCCTGGGCCCGCCGGCCGAGCAGGTGCGCGTCGTCGACGGGGCCGGGCGGGAGGTCTTCGCCTGGACCGCCTGGGACGAGGGCGGCGCGCGGACCCGGTGATCGGGGCCTCGCGCGCCCGGGGCGTGGGAGGGCGGTCCGTGCCTACGCCTTGGCGCCCTTGGCGCGCTCGATGCCTTCCAGGATCAGCCGCTGGGCGTCCGCCTTGTCGCCCCAGCGCACGATCTTCACCCACTTGCCGGGCTCGAGATCCTTGTAGTGCTCGAAGAAGTGCTGGATCTGATGCAGCGTGATGTCCGGGAGATCGGTGTAGTTCTCGATCCGGTCGTACCGCTTGGTGAGGTGGCGGGACGGCACGGCGACGATCTTCTCGTCCTCGCCGGCATTGTCCTCCATCACCAGCACCCCGACCGGGCGCACGCTCATGATCGCGCCGGGAACGATCGCCCGCGTATTCGCGATCAGCACGTCGCAGGGGTCGCCGTCGCCCGACAGGGTGTGGGGAATGAAGCCGTAATTCCCCGGATAGTGCATCGCCGTGTAGAGGAAGCGGTCGACGACCAGGGTCCCGGCCTCCTTGTCCATCTCGTACTTGATCGGCTCTCCGCCGACCGGTACTTCGATGACGACATTGACATCCTCGGGCGGATTGGCACCGATGGCGACGGCGTCGAGACGCATGACCGCACTCCCCTCCAGGCGGGGCGGCTCGCCCCGGCAGGCCCGGTGCTTAGAGTTCCGCAGCCGTCAACACAAGCGCATTGCCCCGGTGCTAGGCCGGGCGGGCGATCCCCTCACGCGAACAGGTAGGCCACCTTGGCGAGGCTCGCGCCCGCGATCCGGTCGACTGCTTCCGCCGCCACCACGCCGCCCAGGCGCTCGTAGAAGCGGCGCGCGCGCAGGTTGTCCGTGAGCGACCACAGGGCCACCCGCGCTACGCCCCGGTCCGCGAGGTCGTTGCGCACCGCCCGGAACAGCCTTGTGCCGTAGCCGAGCCCCTGGAATTCCGGCGACAGGTAGATCTCGTCGATCTCGCCCTGCGCCTTGAGGCTGCGGTCCCGGCAGCGGCCGTAGGACACGTAGCCGACCACGGCCTCACCGACCTCCAGCACCACGAGGGGACGGCCGCGCGCCGTCGTGGCGCGCCACCAGTCCGGGCCCCGGCGGGCGAGCATGCGATCGAGAGCGACGCCCGGAATGATGCCCTGATAGGCCTCCCGCCACGCGGCGTCGAAGACATCCGACAGCATCCCGGCATCGTCCTGGCGCGCCCGGCGGATGCTGACGACCTGTGTGCTCACGGCGAAACCTCCTGTCCGGCCGACCGCCCGCGCGGCGAGCGTGGCCGCGAAGGATGCGGGAGGCAGGCCAGCAAACGCAATGCCAGGGTGGTGAGCCGGCTCGTGGATCGGCACATCGTTGCGGAACCGTCACGCGGCTGCTACAGGCGACGGCGATCCAGGGCATCGGCCGGTGGGCGGGCTCGCCGCGGCCCCGGGACGGCCCGGACCCCTCTCGTCACGATCCGGCGCGCGTGTTCAACCGTTTCCTCTCGACAGAGACCCGCAACGACCGGCGCATGGCGCGGATCGCCCGCTGGGAGAAGCCCATCACGGGGCGCAGGAACCGCCTGCGCGCCTGGGTGAACATGCTCCTCGTGGACCACGGCGTCCTGCGGCTGGCCTACCTGAACCGGCACCGGGTCGGCCGCGGGCTCGTCTGGCGGTCCGCCCAGCCCGCCCCGCACGACCTCGCGTGGTTCAAGCGTCAGGGCGTGCGCACGATCATCTCGCTGCGCGGGGGGCGGGAGCACGGGTCCTGGCAACTCCAGCGCGAGGCCTGCGAGCGCCAGGGCCTGACCCTGCGCGAGTTCGTGGTGCGCTCCCGGGAGGCACCCGACCGGGAGATGCTGCTGCGCGCCGCCGCCTTCTTCACGAGCGTCGAGTACCCGGCCGTGCTGCACTGCAAGTCGGGCGCGGACCGGGCGGGCTTCGCCGCGGCGCTCTACCTGATCCTGCACGAGGGCAAGCCGGTCGCGGAGGCGGCGCGCCAGCTGTCGCCCCGCTTCGGGCATATCCGCTTCGCGAAGACCGGCATCCTCGACGCCTTCTTCGAGAGCTACCTCGCCGAGGGCGAGCCGCGGGGACTGGGCTTCCTCGACTGGGTCGAGACCGAGTACGACCCTGCGCGCCTGCAGCGCGAGTTCCGGGCCGGCTTCTGGTCCGACGTCCTGGTCGACCGGCTCCTGAAGCGGGAGTAGGAGCGGCGCTCGGCGCACCTCACAACACTCCCGCCGCGCTGGAGGCGCCACGGCGCGCGACGGCGGTGCGCGGGAGTTTCGTGAGAGACACTCAGCCGCGCGCCGTCAGCAGCACTCCGAGGCCGATCGCGGCGACCGCCGCGCCGTCGAGCAGGCTCGGCACCTCCCCGAGGATCGGGATCGCCAGCAGCGTCGCGCTCACCGGCACCAGCGCCGTGAAGGCGGGCGTGCGCCGCCCGATCAGGGCCAGCGAGCGGTTGAAGGCGACGAGGGCGACCACGCTCACCAGCACGCCCTGATAGACGCCCTGCAGGACCAGTTCGCCGAGCGGCGCGAGCGGGATCCGCGAGATTCCGAGCGTCAGGTAGGCGGGGAGATAGAGGACGAGGGAGACCACGCAGATCAGCGCGGTCGCCTCGACCGGTTTGAGGGCGGAGCGGCGCAGCCGCACTGTACCGGCGGCCCAGAGAAGGGCCGCCGTCAGGAACAGGCCGTGGCCGAGGAGCGCCTCGCGCGTCTCGGCCGTGCCGGCGAGCGTCAGCGCCCCGACCAGGATGAGGGCGAGGCCCGCCAGGGCGCCGCGGCCCGGACGGTCGCGGAGCAGCAGCATGCCGAGCCCTGCCGCCATCAGCGGCATCGTGCCGGGGGTGAGGGCGGCCCCGTGGCCCGCCGGGGCGTAGCGAAGGGCGATCGAGATCAGCAGCGCGAAGGGTGCCCCCTGGCCCAGCACGAGCCAGGCCGCGTCGACGCGGTCGCGGCGGTCGAGCCGCCGCATCCGGAGCACGACGGGCAGGAGGATCAGGCCGCTGCACAGGAACCGCAGGGCGACGAGATCCGCCGGGCCGAGCACGCCGGTGCTGCCGACGGCGCGTCGCGTCACCACGAACCAGCCGCCCCAGATCGCGACCGCGAGAAGCGCCCAGGCCGATCCGACGACGAGCGACCGCTCGCGGCCGGGCGCGGCCGGCGGCGGAAAGGGTTTCACACCCGTTCCAGGCCCGATCTCATCGCGGCATTCCCCCTCCCTCGGCATGAGGAGGGCGCTATCACGCGCGAAGGCGCCTCGGCAACTGCGCTCCGGGCCGGGGCGTCCCGCGCGGCGCGGGACCCTGCCGCTCGGTCAGCGCGAGACGAGCACGAAGCGGCGGTGGCGCTCCTGCACCGGCCGGGCGTTCATCGGGTAGAGGGCCGTGAACCGCCGGATGTCCTCGACCGCGACCTCGACCGGCTCCACGCAGACGCGCCAGTCGACCGTCTCGCTGCAGGGGGGCGTCGTCAGGGAGCCCTCGTAGGAGAAGTAGCGCCGCGAGGCCGGCAGGAGCGCCTCCATGGCGATGCCGGCCGGGACGTCGGCGGCCTCTCCGGCCGCGCGCGGCATCACGGCGGCGAGCGCCTGGAAGGCCGGGTTGGTCCCGCCCTCGACCATGAACACGCCGAGAACGCCGAGCGCGCCGCTCGCCGCGTCGCGATGGACGAAATGGGCCTCCATCGGGAATGAGCGGCCGTCGATGCGGTGCTCGCTCGGCGCGTGGAAGTGGAATTGCACGAGGTCGTAGCGGGCGCTCCCGACCGCCATGGACCCGCCTGACGCGACGTCCACCTGGATCGTGTGGCCGTTGTTGAGGATGCGGCCGGCGAGCGGCTTCCAGGCCAGCGCCACGTCCGGCAGGTCGGAGCGCGTCGATCCCACGATGTCGATCGGCGATTGCTGGCCGCCCACGGCGCAGACCCGCGCCGCCGGGTCGATCTCCGCCCAATGGTCAGGCCCGCCCGGCCCCTCGTAGCTCCAATGGGCCGCCTCGGAGGCGAAGCCCCGGGAGCCGGCGCAGAGCGCGCAGCCCGCCATACCGCCGAACCCGGCCAGAAACGCGCGTCGCCCGATCATCTCTTGCTCCCGGATGCGCGACGAAGGCGAGGCGACGCGGCTCTCGGTCGCCATGCTTGAGTCGTCGAGTTATCCTTCCGTAGAGTGATTCAAGCTGAAGGGCAATGGTGGTGAGTGCGGAGTGACCCGCGATCACTGGATGGTGCCGGCTTGGCAGGATTGCGGTGGAGCGGAGATCTTGGCGTGACTGCGACGGGGCGGATGCGCGACTGCCGGAGCCGGTCCCGGCGGCGCCGAGCAGGATGGGGCGCTGGACCTGGGACGAGCCTGAGACGAGCAGCGGCGTCCGATCGCCTGCAGGTTGCGCGCGCTGCGACGGGATCAGTGCCAGCCGTGGCCGAAGCGCCCGGTGGAGTGCATCAGCGTGTGGCCGCATTCCAAGCAGACGTAGCGCGTCTCGATCCCGCCCCCGAACGCTTCCACGACCGGGGTCGAAGCCACGACCATCAGGCGGGCGTGCGGAAGGCTGTCGGAACGCGCGCCCATCTGGAGGATGCAGGCCCGACATGCGGCATCGTCCGCACTCATCAGGCGCCGGTCACCCGGCTGGGTCTTGCGGGCGCTGGGCGCCATTGGTCCGCCTTGAGCAGCTCGCGCTGTCGGGTCGCGGATGAGACGCGAGGCCGCGGCGGGCGTCAACCCGCCCCTCGGTGCGGCAGAGAGCGGCGCCTCGCGCGGCCGGTCCGCCCAAAAGCGCGGCAAGTGCAGCGAGGTTAGGCATGGCGGCCTAACCTTTCGTCGTGCGTCCGAAACCATGTCCTGACATGCTTCGCTAAATTCTCGTCTTGCTCGGTATCAATCGAGTCCCGGTCGATCCGGAGGTTTCGCGCATGCCCGTCCTCATCGATGCCGAGCCGGCGCCCCTCGCCCTCGACCCCGCGACGACGGCCCTCGTCCTCATCGACATGCAGCGCGACTTCCTGGAGCCCGGCGGGTTCGGGGAGACGCTGGGCAACGACGTGTCGCTCCTCGCCGCGGCCGTCGAGCCCTGCCGGGCCGTCCTCACGGCGGCGCGCAGGGCCGGGCTTCTGGTCGTCCACACGCGGGAGGGACACGCGCCGGACCTCTCCGACGCGCCGCCCGCCAAGGTCGAACGCGGCGCGCCCAGCCTGCGGATCGGCGCGCCCGGCCCGATGGGCCGCATCCTGATCCGGGGCGAGCCGGGCCACGCCATCGTGCCGGCCCTCGCGCCCGGGCCGGGCGAAGCGGTGATCGACAAGCCCGGCAAGGGCGCCTTCTACGCGACCGGGCTCGACGACCTGCTCCGGTCCCGCGGGATCGCAACGCTCCTGGTCTGCGGCGTCACCACCGAGGTCTGCGTCCACACCACGGTGCGGGAGGCCAACGATCGCGGCTTCCGCTGCGTCGTGCTGGCGGATGCCTGCGCCTCCTACATCCCGGAATTCCACGCGGCGGGCCTCGCCATGATCACGGCGCAGGGCGGGATCTTCGGCTGGGTGTCGACGACGCGGGCCGCGATCGCCGTCCTGGACACGGCGTCGAGCGCGGCGGCCTGAGCGCGGCCGAGAGGGAGGAACCAGAATGACGATCGCGGCGACGACACAGAGGGGCGGCCGGCCGGCGCTCTGGGTTCCGGGCGACTGGAACGCCCTGTTCGGCTTCGGCACCAACATCCTGGTCAACCTGCTGGTCCTGACCGGTCTGCTGCGCTTCGTGCTCGGCATGCCGGACGCGATCACCTTCGGGCGGATCCTGCCGGCGGTCGGCCTGATGCTGTGTCTCTCGACCGCCTACTACGCGTGGCTGGCGTGGCGGCTCGCCGCGCGGACCGGCCGCGACGACGTCTGCGCGCTGCCCTCCGGGATCAGCGTGCCGCACATGTTCATCGTCGTGTTCGTGATCATGCTCCCGATCAAGCTCCAGACCGGCGATCCGGTGAAGGGCTGGGAGGCGGGCCTCGCCTGGGTGTTCGTCCAGAGCTTCATCCTGATGGCCGGGGGCTTCCTGGCCCCGCTCGTGCGCCGGATCACCCCGCGGGCGGCGCTGCTCGGGACGCTGGCGGGCGTCTCGGTCACCTTCATCGCGATGCGGCCCGCGCTGGAGCTGATCGCCACCCCGGTGATCGGGGTCGTGGCCTTCGCCATCATCCTGCTCGCGTGGTTCGGCGGCGTGCGCTACCCCGGCCGCCTCCCGGCGGGGCTCGTCGCGATCCTGTTCGGCATGGTGGTGGCGTGGGGCGCCCGCCTCGTCGGGCTCGACGTCGGGGGCGTCAGCGGCCCGGGCGTGTTCGGGGCCCTGTCCGGCATCGGCTTCTCGGTGCCGCTGCCGGCGGTCGACCACGTCTTCGGCGGCTTCGCCTTCCTCGGCGTGATCCTGGTGACGGCGATCCCCTTCGGCATCTACGACCTGGTCGAGGCCATGGACAATGTCGAGAGCGCGGAGGTGGCGGGCGACCCCTACCCGACCACCCGCGTGCTGACCGCGGACGGCGTCGTGAGCCTGATCGGCTGCCTGATGGGCAACCCCTTCATCAACGCCGTCTATATCGGCCATCCGGGCTGGAAGGCGATGGGCGGGCGAATCGGCTACTCCTTCGTCACCGGCCTCGTCGTGCTGGTGCTCGCGTGGCTGAACCTGATCTCGCTGCTGTCGAGCCTGGTCCCGGTGGTCGCGATCGCCCCGATCCTGCTCTACATCGGCATGCTGATCGGCGCGCAGGCCTTCCAGGAGACGCCGCACAGCCACGCGCCGGCGATCGTGCTCGCCTTCGCGCCGCATCTCGCGGCCTGGGGCAAGACGCTGATCGACGGGGCGCTCGGTGCCGCCGGGACCAGCGCGGGCGCGGTGGGCCTCGACAAGCTGGCGCAGGCCGGCGTGCTCTACGGCGGTCTCGACGTGCTCGGGGAGGGCTCGATCCTCGGGGGGCTGATCCTGGGGGCGACCGCGGTCTTCATCATCGAGCGCGACTTCCGCCGCGCCGCGGGCTTCGCCGCCGCGGGCGCCGTGCTGACCTTCTTCGGCTTCATGCACGGGCCAGCGGTCGGGCTCGCCGTCTCCCCGGCCCTGGCCGCCGCCTACCTGATGGTGGCGGGCCTCCTCTACGCGGCCTCGCGCGCGGCGGAGGCCGTGCGGCCGATCGGGCAGGCGGTGCCTGCCGAGTGATGATCGGCCCCGTGGAGGGCGGCCGGGCGAAGGCCGGAGGCGCGCGCACCGACCTCGCCGGCCATCCCGCCGGGCCGACCCGCCCGTGGGCGGATGCCGGGACCGGCGTACCGACCTCGCCCTCCCCATGAACCGTCGAGTCTCACTCTCCGCTCCGATCATGGATTTCTGACCGAGGGGATCGCCGCCGGCTCAGGGCTCTCGCGCTCGCCTTATGTAATAACGTTGCATCATCTGACGCACTCGCTAAGGTCTCTCCGCACACCGAAAGGGGGACCTTCTGATGCGTCAATGGCGTTTCGCGGCACTCGCTCTCGCGGCCGTCCTCTCCGGGATCGCGCCGGCGGCGGCGGCGCCACTCAAGGCGGTGGCGAGCTTCTCGATTCTCGGCGACCTCGTGCATCAGGTCGGCGGCGACCGCGTGGCGGTCTCGGTGCTGGTCGGGCCGAACGGCGACGCGCACACGTTCTCGCCCTCGCCGAGCGACGCCCGCAAGCTGGCCGACGCGCAGCTCGTCGTCGTGAACGGGCTCGGCTTCGAAGGCTGGATCGACCGCCTGGTCAAGGCGTCCGGGACGAAGGCACCGATCGTGGTCGCCTCCGCCGGCGTGGCGCCGATCCGCGAGGAGGACGAGCACGGCCATGGCGGGCAGGGCGCGCATCCGATCGATCCGCACGCGTGGCAGAACGTCGCCAATGCCAAGCTCTACGTGGCGGCGATCCGCGACGGGCTGGTCCGCGTCGATCCGGAGGGGCGCGCGACCTACGAGGCGAATGCGGGCGCCTACCTGGCGAAGCTCGATGCGCTCGACGCGGAGGTGCGGGCGGGGATCGCCGCCATTCCCGAGGCGGGCCGGAAGGTCATCACCACGCACGACGCCTTCGGGTATTTCGCGAAGGCCTACGGCATGCAGTTCATCGCCCCTCAGGGCGTCTCCAGCGACAGCGAGGCGACGGCCAGGGATGTCGCGCGCATCATCGCCCAGGTGAAGCGTGAGACGATCCCGGCGGTGTTCCTGGAGAACATCGCCGATCCGCGGCTGATGCAGCAGATCGCCCGCGAGAGCGGCGCCAAGGCCGGCGGACGGGTGTTCTCCGACGCGCTCTCGGAGCCGGACGGCCCGGCCGCGACCTACATCGCCATGATGCGGCACAACCTGCGGGAGTTCACGGCCGCGCTGGCGGGGCGGTGATGGTGTCGCGGGTCGCGCGCGGGACGCCCGCCGCCTGAACCCTCAGCCGCAGAGGCTTGCTATGCGCGCGCAGTGATCGAAAAACCGTGCCGAGACAATCGTTTATTCAAGCGCATGACGCGGTGAGCCCGGCGCCAAGATCCCCTCGCCCGTGCGGGCTTGCGGTTTCACATTTCGGGTCGTGCGCATGCCCGCACCCCGCAGGCCGTTTGCAGAGTCAGACGTCGCAGTCGTGGCTTCGTGGACGGAACGCCCCTGGAAGTCGCACCCTTCCTCATGCTGAGGTGCGAGCATCGCGAGCCTCGAAGCACCCCTGACCACAGGTCCAAGCCAAGGCCGCTTGGGATTAACCGTTCCGGGGTGCTTCAAGGCCGCGCGCGATCTTCGATCGCCGCGGCACCTCAGCATGAGGAATGTCGCAACACCCGGCCACGTCCCGCCGACGCGCCGAAAACCGGATTGTGTGAACCGGCAAGCCCGTGCGGGAGAGGGCTGACTCGCCGGCCCTCAGCCCCCGGTCATGGGCGGGAAGAAGGCGACCTCCCGCGCGCCGGCGAGCGGCGTCCCGGGCTTGGCGTGGACGCGGTCGACGGCGGCCCGCACCACCCCGTCATTCTCGAAGGCGTAGGCGTATTCCTCGCCGCGGGTCCTGAGCCAGGCGACCAGATCCGCCACCGTCGCCACGGAGGCCGGCGGATCGATCGTCTCCTCGGGGCGGCCGATCCGCTCCCGCACCCAGGCGAAGTAGACGAGCTTCATGCCTGCTCGTCCATCATGTGGCGAAGGCCCGCCCGCAGGTAGTCCCAGCCGGTGAACAGGGTCAGCGCCGCGGAGATCCACAGCAGCGTCAGCCCGATCGTGACGGTGCCCGGCAGGATCATCTCGCCCGCCGGCCCGGCGATCAGGAAGCCCAGGGAGACGAGCTGCGCCGCCGTCTTCCACTTGGCGACGCGGCTCACCGGCACGCCGACCTTCAGCTCCGCGAGGTACTCGCGCAGGCCCGAGACCAGGATCTCCCGGCACAGGATCACGATCGCGGCCCACAGGGAGGTGCCCGGGATCGAGTGGTCCGCGGCGAGCATCAGCAGGCAGGCCGCCACGAGAAGCTTGTCGGCGATCGGGTCGAGCATCCGGCCGAGCGCCGAGGATTGCGCGTAGGTCCGGGCCACGTAGCCGTCGAGGTAGTCGGTGATGGCCGCCGCGATGAACACGGCGAGGGCCGCGAACCGCGCCGACGGCTCCTGCGGCCAGAACAGGAACCCGGCGACCACCGGCACCGCCGCCACGCGGCCGTAGGTCAGCAGGTTGGCGAGGTTGAAGGCGACCGACCGCCGCCGAGGTACGACCATGGTCATCGCGGCCGGACAAACCACGGGGGCGCAGGCCCGTCAACCGAGACTCCCGTCGCCCGTCGCCGATTCCGGTCGTTCCCGTCGGGCCGGCGGAGCGGCGCCTCAGCCATTGGCGTGGAAGAAGTCGTAGACCGCCCGCGCCGTCGCGGCGTTGACCCCCGGCGTCCGCGCCAGATCCTCCAGCGCCGCGCGCTCGATCGCCTTCACGGTGCCGAAATGGTGGAGGAGGGCGCGCTTGCGCGTCGGGCCGATGCCCGGGATCTCGTCCAGCGGGTTCTTCACGAGTTCGCGCTTGCGCTTGGCCCGGTGCGCGCCGATCGCGAAGCGGTGCGCCTCGTCGCGCAGGCGCTGCACGAAGTAGAGCGTGGGATCGCGCGGCGGCAGCTTGAAGGGCGGCTGCCCCGCGGCGAAGAAGGTTTCGCGGCCCGCGTCGCGGTCGCGGCCTTTGGCGATGCCGACGAGCGGCACGTCCGTGACGCCGACCTCGGCCAAAGCCGCGCGCGCCGCCTCGACCTGGCCCTTGCCGCCGTCGATGAGCACGAGGTCGGGCCAGGCCGGGAAGGAATCCGCGTCCTCGGCCGGCCCCGCCTCGGCCTCCCGGGGCGCCTCCTTGACCAGCCGCGCGAAGCGGCGGTGCAGCACCTCGCGCATCATCCCGAAATCGTCGCCGGGTTTCACCTCCGGCGACTTGATCGTGAAGGTGCGGTAGTGGGTCTTCATGAAGCCGGTCGGGCCCGCCACGATCATCGCGCCGACCGCGTTCGTGCCCATGATGTGCGAGTTGTCGTAGACCTCCACCCGCCGCGGCGCCCGCCTCAGGCCGAAGGCCTGGCCGAGCGCCCCGAGCAGCTTGCCCTGCGAGGCGGTGTCCGCGAGGCGCCGCGCCAGCGCCTCCCGGGCGTTGCGGGCGGCGTACTCCATGAGATTGCGGCGCTCGCCGCGCTTCGGCTGGTGGATCTCGACCCGCGCCTCGGCCCGGGTCGAGAGGGCGGCGGCCAGCAGCTCCGCGTCGTCGATGTCGTGCGAGACCAGGATGAGGCGCGGCGCCGGCTTGTCGTCGTAGAACTGGCCGATGAACGAACCCAGCACCTCGGAGGCGGTCATGCTGCGGTCGGCCTTCGGGAAATAGGCCCGGTTGCCCCAGTTCTGCCAGTTCCGGAAGAAGAACACCTCGATGCAGAACTGGCCCGCCTGCTCGTCGAGGGCGAAGACGTCCGCCTCCTCGATGTCCTGGGTGTTGACGCCCTGCACGCCCTGGATGGCGGCGAGCGCGGCGATGCGGTCGCGGTAGCGCGCCGCCTTCTCGAATTCCCAGGTCTCGGCCGCCTCCTGCATCTCGGCAGCGAGGCGCTCCTTCACGCTCGTCGATTTGCCCGACAGGAAGGCGCGCGCCTCGTCGGCGAGCAGGGCGTAATCCGCGGGCGCGATCTCGCCCGTGCAGGGTCCCGAGCAGCGCTTGATCTGGAACAGCAGGCAGGGCCGGCTGCGGTTCTCGTAGTAGCTGTCCGAGCAGGAACGCAGCAGGAAGGCCCGCTGCAGCGCGTTCACGGTGCGGTTCACCGCCCAGACCGATGCGAAGGGGCCGAAATAGTGGCCCGGCCGGCGGCGCGCGCCGCGATGCTTGACGAGCTGCGGCGCCTGCGTGTCGGCGGTGAGCAGGATGTAGGGGAGGGACTTGTCGTCCCGCATCAGCACGTTGAAGCGGGGCTTGAGCTGCTTGATCAGGTTGGCTTCGAGCAGCAGCGCCTCGGTCTCCGTCGCCGTGGTGACGAACTCCATCGAGGCCGTCTCGGCGATCATCCGGGCGATGCGGTTCGAATGCGCCTGGCCGCGGGCGTAGGAGCCGACGCGGTTCTTCAGATTCTTGGCCTTGCCGACGTAGAGCACGTCGCCCTTGGCGTCGAGCATCCGGTAGACACCGGGCGAGGGCGGCAGCGTCGACCAGAAGCGACGGATGACCTCGGTCCCGGCCCGGACGAGGCCCGCCCCGGTCTCCGGATCGAAGTCGATCTCCGGGGCGTCGTCGCGGGCATCCACCGCCGCGTCACCGCCCTCGTCGTCGAGGTCGAGGGCGTCCGGCGGTACGTCGTTCCCGGTGTTGCGGATCATCGCCCCGATGTAGGCGAGAGCGCCCGGCGACGGAAGGGCGTGCGGAGCCTCAGTTGCGGGTCACCACCCACACGGCGTGGATCAGGCCCGGGATGTAGCCGAACAGCGTCAGGACCACGTTGAGGATGAATTGCAGGCCGAAGCCGACCGTGAACAGCACCCCGACGGGCGGGATGATGACGAGGAGGATGATGCGGATCAGGTCGCCCATGGTGCTCTCCGTGTCGGCCGGTACGGCCAAGCTCGCTGAAAACGGCTTCGCCTCCACCGGGTTCCCGAGAGGCAGGGAGCCGGCCGGCCTAATCCCAGATGTCGGCGTTGAGGATCCGGTGGGCAAGGCTGCGGCTCGGCTCGCGGTTCAGGCCGGGCCCTTCCAAGATGAACTCGACCTCTGGGAGCCGCGGCAGGTCGGCCCCGGCGAGTTCCTGCAGCCCCTCGGGGACGAGGCTGCGCGCCTGGACCATCAGCCCGAGCCCCGCGAAGGCCGCGGCCCGCAGGCCGCTGAGGCTCGCGCAGGTGCAGGCGATGCGCCAGGAGCGGCTCTCCCGCGCGCAGGCATCTAGCACCGCATGGCGCGTGATGCTGGGCGCCGGAAAGGAGAGGAGCGGGATCGGCTCGTCCCGCTCCGGCAGCGCGTCCGGCAGCCCGCACCAGACCAGCCGGTCGCGGCGCACCAGCACGCCCTGCGTCTCGCCGACCCGGCGCTTGCCGAGGAAGAGGTCGAGTTCGCCCCGCTGCACGGCCTCGGCGAGGAGGTGCGTGAAGGAGACGCTGAGTTCGAGGTCGACCGACGGGTAGCCGGCCCGGAAGTCGCGCAGCACCTCGGCGAGGCGGGTCGCCACGAAATCCTCCGAGGCGCCGAAGCGCAGCCGCCCGCGCACCGCGTGCCCCGACAGCGTGCGGTCCAGGCGCTCATGCGCATCGAGGATCGTGCGCGCGAAGCCCAGCACCGCCTCGCCCTCCGGGGTCGGCGCCACCGCGTGAGTGTCGCGGGCGACGAGGCGGCGGCCGAGCTGCGCTTCCAGCCGCTGGACGTGCTGGCTCACCGTCGACTGGCGCAGGCCGAGCTCTGCCGCCGCGCGGCTGAAGTTGCGGTTCCGCAGGACCGCGGCGAGCGTCCGCAGCAGGGTCGGATCGATCAGCGGCGTCATCCCGGCGGCAATCTGCATAAGCGACGACCAGGCTATCATGAAGCGTGATAGCTGTAATTGCGCGCTGCAGCATGGCCTTCGATGCGGTGCGGGATTAGATCCAGGCCATCCCGTCAGGACTCCCCGATGCTCTCCCGTCTCCGCCTCGACCGTTTCACGGTCATGCTCGTCGCCTGCCTGGCCCTCGGCTCGCTCCTGCCCGCGGACGGGACGGCGGCGGAGCGTCTGGCGCAGGTGGCGAATGCGGCGATCGCGCTGCTGTTCTTCCTGCACGGCGCCCGCATCGACCGGCGGACGGCGATCGCGGGCCTCTCGCATTGGCGGCTGCACCTCGTGGTGCTGGCCGCGACCTTCGTGGTGTTCCCGCTGCTCGGCCTCGGAGCGGGCCTGCTCGCCCCCGGCCTGCTCACGCCCGCGCTCGCGGCCGGGATCCTGTTCCTCTGCGTGCTGCCCTCGACGGTGCAGTCCTCCATCGCCTTCACGTCGGTGGCGGGCGGCAACGTGCCGGCGGCGGTCTGCGCGGCCTCGGCCTCCAACATCCTCGGCATGGTGCTGACGCCGCTCCTGGTGTCGCTCCTGTTCCGGATCCATGGCGGAGCCCTCGATTGGTCGGGGGTCGGTTCGATCCTTATGCAGCTCCTCCTGCCCTTCGTCCTCGGCCAGGCGCTGCAGCCGCGCCTCGGGCCGGTCCTGGCCCCGCGCAAGGCCCTGACCTCCCTGGTCGATCGCGGCTCGATCCTGCTCGTCGTCTACCTCGCGTTCAGCCACGCGACGGTGAGCGGGCTGTGGTCGCACACGCCGCTGCCCGCGCTCGGGGCGATGATCACGGTCGACGGCCTCCTGCTCGCCGCGGTGCTGGCCATCACCACGGGGGCGAGCCGGCTGCTCGGCTTCTCGCGGGAGGACGAGATCACCATCGTGTTCTGCGGCTCGAAGAAGAGCCTCGCGGCGGGCCTACCGATGGCGAGCGTGATCTTCGCCGGGCAGGACATCGGCAGCCTCGTCCTGCCCCTGATGCTGTTCCACCAGGTTCAGATCCTGGCCTGCGCGGCGCTCGCCCGCCGCTACGCCGCGCAAACCCGCGAACCCCTTGTCCCGGCGGCCCTGCCCGGACTGTCTCTCGCGCCGCGTTGAGGAAACATTCACCGCTTTCGGCGATGGTGATCGCGAGCCAGGTGGCGTATCGGCTCCGTTCCCCGAAGTCTGGCCCCGTCATGCCGGCGCATGGCGGGGCCGCGCTTTTCAGGGGATAGGCTTCCGTCCACAACGATTCCTTCACCACGTTGCTTCAGGCCGCGCTGAGGTTTCCTGCGGCAGGATCCGCCCGGATGCACATGTCCGGAGCCGGCCGAATGACCACCGCGACCCTGCCGCACCGGGGATTGGCCGCCCTGCCGCTCCGGCGCCTGCTGCGGGGTGCGGGGCTCGGGCTGTTCGCGGCCTTCGTGTTCTTCGCCTGCTTCGCCTTCTCGGACGCCTCGCCCTACGACCTCGTGGCGTTGCCGACCATCGCCCTGTGGCTGCTGCTCGGGGTGCGCCTGTACCGGGGCGCGATGCCGCTCGTCCTGCTGCTCGGCGTCTTCCTCGGCGCCACGATCCTGGCGCTGCTGCCCTATCTGGGGGAGGACAGGCCGGTCCAGTGGACGATCCAGCTTGCCTATCTCTGCCTCACCACCGTCTTCTTCGCGATGTTCTTCGCGGACGAGACCGAGCGGCGGGTCGAACTCGCGCTCAAGGTCTACACGGCGAGCACCCTGTTCTCGGGCGCCCTCGGCATCGGCGGCTACCTCGACCTCATCGGCAACGAGGATCTGTTCAGCAAGTACGGGCGCGCCTCCGGCACCTTCCAGGACCCGAACGTGTTCGGGTCGTTCCTGACGCTCGGCGCGCTCTACCTCATGCACAACCTGCTGACCGGCCGGGCGCGGCGGCCGCTGCTGTCGCTGGCAGGGCTGGTGATGCTGCTCGCGGGCATCTTCCTGTCCTTCTCCCGCGGCTCCTGGGGCGGGTCCGCGGTGGCGATCGCCCTCATGGTGGTCGCCATCTACCGCACCTCCGCGTCCGGCCGGCTGCGCCGCCGGATCCTGCGCAGCACGGCGGTCACGCTGGTGCTCGGCGGCGTCGCCTTGGGCGGGCTCCTCTCGATCCAGTCGGTGGCCGAGACCTTCCACAAGCGCGCCGCCGTCACGCAGGATTACGACGAGGGCGAGACCGGGCGCTTCGGCAACCAGATCCACGGCTTCGGCCTGCTGATGGAGGAGCCGATGGGCTTCGGGCCGCTGCGCTGGCGCCTGATCTTCAACCTGGAGCCGCACAATTCCTATCTGGGCGCCTTCGCGAATGGCGGCTGGGTGGCGGGCGTCGCCTTCATCCTGCTGGTCGTGTTCACGTCCCGGGTGGGCCTGCGCCTGATGACGGCGGACACGCCGGTGCGGCGTCATGCGCAGATCGTTGTGCCGGCCCTGATCATGTTCTTCCTGCAGGGCTTCCAGATCGACATCGAGAAGTGGCGGCACGTGCACATGATGCTGGGGCTCGTCTGGGCGCTCGAAGCCGCCCGGGTGCGCTGGCAGGTGCGGGCGGGTCCGGCCGCGGTTTCCTCGCGCGGGCAAATGGTCTAGAGCGCGCCAGCGGCCTCGGCGGGCCGATCCCGGGGCGGCCGCGCGCCGCCGCGCCCCGCTGGTCAGCCCCCGCCGGGGACGCCGCCCCAACGACGACCGGATGCCCGCCGCCATGTCCAAGCCTGCGAAGGCCAGCACCCTCAAGCCCCGCCTGCCGCGCGGCCTCGTCGATCGCGGCCCGGCCGAGATCGCGGCCACGCAGCGCATGCTGCAGACGATCCGGGAGAGCTTCGAACTCTACGGCTTCGAGGCGGTCGAGACCCCGTTCATCGAGTACACCGAGGCTTTGGGCAAGTTCCTGCCCGACCTCGACCGCCCGAACGAGGGCGTGTTCTCCTTCCAGGACGACGACGAGGCGTGGCTGTCGCTGCGCTACGACCTCACGGCGCCCCTCGCCCGCTACGTGGCCGAGCATTTCGACGCCCTGCCCAAGCCCTACCGCAGCTACCGGGCTGGCTACGTCTTCCGCAACGAGAAGCCGGGGCCGGGCCGCTTCCGCCAGTTCATGCAGTTCGACGCGGACATCGTCGGGGCGCCGAGCGTCGCGGCCGATGCCGAGATCTGCATGATGGCCGCCGACACCCTGGAGAAGGTCGGCATCGCCCGCGGCGACTACGTGGTGAAGGTCAACAACCGCAAGGTGCTCGACGGCGTCATGGAGGCGATCGGCCTCGGCGGCGACCAGGCCGGGCGGCGCCTCACGGTGTTGCGGGCCATCGACAAGCTCGATCGCCTCGGCGTCGACGGCGTGCGCCTGCTCCTCGGGCCGGGCCGCAAGGACGAGAGCGGCGACTTCACCAAGGGGGCGGGCCTCCCGGATGACGCCATCGACCGCATCATCCGCTACGTCTCGTTCCAGGCTGCGCCGACCGAGGGCGGCGACCGGCTCGCCTTCTGGGAGAATTTCTTTGGGGGCTGGGCCGAGGTGGTCGGCGGCTCAGAGACCGGCCGCCAGGGCATCGCGGAGCTTCATGCCATCCTGCGCCTGTGCGAGGCGGCGGGCTACGGCCACGATCGGGTGCGGGCCGATCCGTCCGTGGTGCGCGGGCTCGAATACTACACGGGCCCGGTCTACGAGGCGGAGCTGACCTTCCCGGTCGTGGGTGAGGACGGCCAGACGGTGCGGTTCGGCTCGGTGGCCGGGGGAGGGCGCTACGACGGCCTCGTCGGGCGCTTCCGCGCCGAGCCGGTGCCGGCGACCGGCTTCTCGATCGGCGTCTCGCGGCTGTTCTCGGCGCTGCAGATCGTGAAGAGCCCGATCGTGGCTGGCGCGGCCGGTCCAGGGCCGGTGGTGGTGCTGGTCCTCGACCGGGAGGAGGTGGCCTCCTACCAGGCCCTGGTCGCATCCCTTCGCGCGGCCGGCATCCGCGCGGAACTCTATCTCGGCGGCGCCGGCCTCAAGGCGCAGATGAAATACGCGGATCGCCGCGGCGCCCCGGCGGTGGTGATCCAGGGCAGCGACGAGCGCGCCCGGGGCGAGGTCCAGATCAAGGACCTGATCGAGGGCGCCCGCGCGGCCGAGGCCATCGCCAGCAACGCCGAGTGGAAGGCCGCGCGGCCGGCGCAGCTCTCAGTGCCGGAGGGCGAGATGGTCACCCGGGTGCGGGAGGTGCTGGCGCGGCATTTCGGGTGAGGGGGGGAAGGGCACATGGGCAGCGCTTTTCCCGAGCGGGCTACCGTGTGCGCACAGCACGCGAAAGGTAATGAGAGAACAGACACTTATCCAATCGCATGGCGCGTCCAGTGAGGCGCGGGGAACCCCTCTCCCGTGCGGGAGAGGGGCAGGGGTGAGGGTCCCGGACCGTTCAGAGTCTGACTCGCAGTGTCGTGTTGGCAGCGGGACGGTTCGGTCTTCTTGCTGAACCACCTGGGCCCTCACCCCTACCCCTCTCCCGCACGGGAGAGGGGATCCCGCGCCACGATTGAGCTTCGCGGTGCCCTTCGCTGGTTTCCGGGTGTCGTTGCGCTAACGCGGCATGCGCCCGAAACAGAGCGGTGAGGGGGCGTGGCGCTTACGCAATCGCGGCCGTCGCCACGTCGGCGGCAAGCCGCTAGAGGACAGTGAAGAGAGACCCCTCGACATGACAGGCAACGGAGCCGCCCCGATCACCACGCCCGCTCACGCGCGGCTCATCGCCCTGTTCGAGGGAAGGGGCTACGCGCGCGTCGAGCCGCCGGTGCTCCAGCCGATCGAGCCGTTCCTCGAACTCTCGGGCGAGGACATCCGGCGACGCATCTTCATCACCCAGGACGCGGGCGGCATCGAACTCTGCCTGCGTCCCGAATACACGATCCCGGTCGGACGCCATCACCGCGCGGCGGCCGGGACGGCAGCCGCGGATTACTGCTACCTCGGTCCGGTCTTCCGGCTGCGCGGCGATGAGCCCGACGAATTCCACCAGGCCGGCATCGAGTCGATCGGGCGGACCGACATCCCGGCCGCCGATGCGGACATCCTCAGCCTCGCCGCCGAGGGCCTCGGGCGGCTCGGCCGGGGCGACCTGCCGGTGCGCCTCGGCGATATGGGGCTGATCACCGCGCTCCTCGACGCCCTCGGCGTGACGCCGGCCGCCAAGCGGCGCTGCCTGCGCGCCGTCGCGGCCGGGCGCTCCCTCGACGAGATCGCCGCGCCGGTCCCCGTCGGCGAGGCCCATGCGGGCCTGCTCAGCGCGATCCAGGGCCAGGATCCCCAGGGCGTGCGCGCCTTCGTGGAGGACGTACTGGCCATCGCGGGGATCAGCCGGGTCGGCGGGCGCAGCGCTGGCGAGATCGCCGAGCGCTTCCTGGCCAAGGCGGCGGCCCAGGCGGGCGGCGGCGCCGGCCTCACCGCGCAGGCCCGGGAGGTGATCGAGGCCTATCTCGCCATCGCGGGCGATCCCGATCGCGCCGTCGGGGCGGTGCGCGACCTCGCCCGCGGTGCGGGGCTCGACGCGCCGGCGCTCGCCGAGGCGATCGCGCTGTTCGAGGAGCGCAACGGCTTCATCGCGGCGAGCGGCCTGCCCCTCGACCGCTTCACCTTCACGGGCCGCTTCGCCCGCAACCTCGACTACTACACCGGCTTCATCTTCGAGATCGTCGAGGCGGAGGGCGGCCGGCCGGTGGTCGGCGGCGGGCGCTACGACGGCCTGCTCCAGCATCTCGGCAGCCCGGCGCCGGTGCCGGCCGTCGGCTGCTCCTTCTGGCTCGACCGCCTCGCCCCCCTGGAGAGCGCCCGATGACCGACGGCCCCCTCGTCCTCGCGGTCCCGTCGAAGGGGCGCCTGCAGGAGAACGCCGCCGCCTTCTTCGGCCGGGCCGGGCTCGTGCTCGCCCAGACCAGCGGCGCCCGCGACTATCGCGGCCACCTGAAGGGCGTGGAGGGGGTGGAGGTGCGCTACCTCTCCGCCTCCGAGATCGCCGGCCAGCTCGCCAGCGGCGCCGCCCATCTCGGCATCACCGGCGAGGACCTGATCCGCGAGACGCTGCCGGATTCCGAGGCGCGGGTGGAGCTCCTGACGCCCCTCGGCTTCGGCAACGCGACCGTGGTGGTGGCGGTGCCGCAGGCCTGGATCGACGTGCGCAGCATGAGCGACCTCGACGAGGTCGCCATCGACATGCGGCTGCGTCACGGCAAGCGCCTGCGCATCGCCACCAAGTACGTGAACCTGACCCGGCGCTTCTTCGCCCGGCACGGCGTCGCCGATTACCGGATCGTCGAGAGCCTGGGCGCCACCGAGGGCGCCCCGGCGGCCGGGAGCGCCGAGATCGTCGTCGACATCACCACCACGGGCGCCACGCTCGCGGCCAACGCCCTCAAGGTGCTGGACGACGGGATCATCCTGCGCTCGGAGGCGAACCTGGTCGCCTCGCTCTCCGCCCCCTGGGGGCCGGCGGCGCGCGGGGCGATGCAGACCGTGCTGGGGCGGATCAGCGCCGAGGAGCGGGCGCGCACCAGCCGGGAGGTGCGGGCCGGCATGCCGGAGGTCCCGATCGACCTTGCCGGGATCGCCGCGTCCCACCGGGCCGAACTGCCCTACGGCCTGCCCGAGGCCCGCGCCGAGATCGTGCTGCGCTGCCCGGCCGAGGCGGTGTTCGACCTCGCCGAGGCCCTTGCCCGCGCGGGGGCGCTGGGGGTCAGCGTGGGGCGCATCGACTACGCCTTCGCGGCGGAGAACCCGCTGATCGAGCGGCTGGTGGCGCGGATCGGGGCGTCGTGAGATGCGGCGCTCATGAACCCTCCCCCCTCTGCGGGGGAGGGTGGCGAACGAAGTGAGCCGGGAGAGGGGCGGCGCGACGCTGATCCAGGTGGCGCCCCTGACCACTCTCCCGCTTGATCCTGAAGCGTGGTTCCCCTCTCCAGGCCCGCTCCGCAGGCCACCCTCCCCCGCAGAGGGGGGAGGGTTCAGGCCATGCCGGTGAGGGCCGCCCTAGGCGGCCTTCTCGGCGAACACCGTTCCGGCCCGCGGCAGGTCGAGGGCGTCCCAGACCTCGACCAACGCTGCGGTCAAGCGCGCGATATGCGCCTCGTCGTGGAAGGGCGTCGGCGTGATGCGCAGGCGCTCGGTGCCGCGGGGCACCGTCGGGTAGTTGATCGGCTGGATGTAGATGGCGTGCCGCTCCAGCAGCCGGTCGGCCGCCGCCTTGCACAGTTCCGCGTCGCCCACCATCACCGGCACGATGTGGGTGTCGGTCGCCAGCACCGGCAGGCCGGCCTCGGCCAGCGCCGCCTTGGTGCGCGCCGCCTGCCGCTGATGCGCCTCGCGTTCCGCCTGCGAGCGCTTCAGGTAGCGGATCGACGCGGTCGCCGCCGCGGCGATCGACGGGGGCAGGGCGGTGGTGAAGATGAAGCCCGGCGCGTGGCTGCGCACGGCGTCGCAGAGCACGCGGGTGCCGGTGATGTAGCCGCCCACCACGCCGAAGCCCTTGGCGAGCGTGCCCTCGATCACGTCGATCCGGTGCATCACCCCGTCGCGCTCGGCGATGCCGGCGCCGCGGGGACCGTAGAGCCCGACCGCGTGCACCTCGTCGATGTAGGTCATGGCGCCGTAGCGCGCGGCGAGGTCGCAGATCGCCGCGATCGGCGCCACGTCGCCGTCCATCGAGTAGACGCTCTCGAAGGCGATCAGCTTCGGCCGCCCGCCGGAGGCCCGCAGCAGCTCCTCGAGGTGGCCGAGGTCGTTGTGGCGGAAGACCTTCTTCTCGCAGCCGGACTGGCGCACGCCCTCGATCATCGAGTTGTGGTTGAAGGCATCCGACAGGATCAGGCAGTTCGGGATCAGCCGGGCCAGGGTCGAGATGCCGGTCTGGTTCGACACGTAGCCGGACGTGAAGACCAGGGCCGCTTCCTTGCCGTGCAGGTCGGCGAGTTCGTGCTCCAGGTCCACCAGCGGGGAAGTGTTGCCCGCGATGTTGCGCGTGCCGCCCGCCCCGACGCCGCAGCGCCGCGCCGTCTCGGTGAGGGCGGCGACGACCTCCGGATGCTGGCCCATGCCCAGGTAGTCGTTCGAGCACCAGACCGTGATGTCGTGCGTGCTGCCGTCCGACCGGCGCCAGCGGGCGGCCGGGAAGCGGCCGGCCACGCGCTCGATGTCGGCGAAGACGCGGTAGCGCCGCTCGTCGTGCAGACGGTCCACGGCAGACCGGAAGATGGCCTGGTAGTCGGTCACGGACATCGGGATCCCTTCGGCTCGCCGGAATGCGCGACGGGGCATCGTTCTGCCCGGGTCACGCCTTGATGTCGCTCAAATCCGGCTGGCTTTGTATCTGGATCAGGTTAAGGCGGGGTGGGCCGTATCTGACGCCTCCGGGCGGGGTGCGGAAGGCGGAAAAGCGCGATGGCGACGATGGGTCGCGAGACGGACGAGAAGAGCAAGGATTCCCGCGCCGAGCGGCTGAAGGCGGCGCTGCGGGACAACCTGCGCCGCCGCAAGGCGCAGAGCCGCGGGCGGAGCGCGGCCGAGGCGCCCCCCGCGACGGATCCGCCGGGCGAGGATGAGCGTTAAGGCAAGCTTGGCCTTAAGGGTGGCCGTGGAGTCTGCGCGTGCGGCATCGCGCCGACGGCGCGGGCGGGTGGGTCGATGAGGCGAGGGGCGGCCGCGAGGCGGTGCGGCCCCGCAGGGAACGACGATGGACCGAATTCACATCACCGGTGGCGCGCCGCTCCACGGCGAGATCCCGATCTCGGGCGCCAAGAACGCGGCGCTGCCGCTGATGATCGCGAGCCTGCTGACCGGGGAGACGATCGAGCTCGCCAACGTGCCGCGGCTCGCCGACATCTCCTCGCTGCTGCGGATCCTCGGCAACCACGGCGTCGACCACATGGTGGTCGGCAAGCGGCCGGGCCAGACCGCCGAGACCGGCCAGACGATCCGGCTGACCGCCAGCAACGTCATCGACACGACCGCGCCCTACGAGCTGGTCTCGACGATGCGGGCGAGCTTCTGGGTCATCGCGCCGCTGCTGGCGCGCTTCGGCGAGGCGCGGGTGTCGATGCCGGGCGGCTGCGCCATCGGCACGCGGCCGGTCGACCTCCTGCTGATGGCGCTGGAAAAGCTCGGCGCCTCGATCGAGATCGACGGCGGCTACGTGGTCGCGCGCACGCGCAACGGCCTGCGCGGCGGCGAGGTCACTTTCCCGAAGGTGACGGTCGGGGGCACCCACGTGGCGCTGATGGCGGCCGCGCTGGCGCACGGCACCACGGTGATCGAGAACGCCGCCCGGGAGCCGGAGGTGGTCGACCTCGCCGCCTGCCTCACCAAGATGGGCGCGAGCATCGAGGGTGCGGGCACGCCGCGGATCGTGGTCGAGGGCGTCTCGCGCCTCGGCGGCGCGCGCCACGAGGTGCTGCCCGACCGGATCGAGACCGGCACCTACGCCATGGCGGTGGCGATGACGGGCGGCGACGTGGTTCTGCGCGACACCCGCGCCGACCTCCTGCACAGCGCCCTCGACGTGCTGGCGACCACCGGCACCGAGGTCACGGTCCTGCCGGACGGCATCCGCGTGCGGCGCAATGGCGCCGGCGTGGCGGCGGTCGACGTGACCACCGACCCGTTCCCGGGCTTCCCGACCGACCTCCAGGCGCAGTTCATGGCGCTGATGACCCGCGCCAAGGGGCAGTCTCGCATCCGCGAGACGATCTTCGAGAACCGCTTCATGCACGTGCAGGAACTGGCCCGGCTCGGTGCCCGCATCCGCCTGGAGGGCGACCTCGCGGTGGTGGAGGGCGTCGAGGTGCTCAAGGGCGCCCCCGTCATGGCGACGGACCTGCGCGCCTCGGTCTCCCTCGTCATCGCGGGCCTCGTGGCCGAGGGCGAGACCACCATCAACCGCGTCTACCACCTGGATCGCGGCTTCGAGGCGCTGGAGGCCAAGCTCGGGCGCTGCGGCGCGCAGATCCGGCGCGAGCGGGCCTGAGGCGGCAGGGGCGGGCGTTCGCCCGCCCCCCGTCGCATCAGTAGCCGATCTGGCCGCGCTTGGGGCCGAAGCCCGGGATCTGGCAGCCGCAATAGGAGTTGAGCGGCGCCGGCCGGGACGGGCAGTTCCCGCGCGCCGTCACGCAGACCCGTCCGAAGCCCTCCCGCCGGAAGACCCGCTCACGCTCGTAGTAGCCGGGGCCAGGCGGCGGACGGCGCGGATAATCCCCCTCGTCCCGGTACTCGTAGCGGCGCCGCGGACGGTCATCGTCGTCCCCGTAATACTGGGCGAAGGCCGGCGCGATGCTGCCGCCCAGGGTGAGGGCGGCCAAAGTCGCGAGCATCGTCGATTTCACGTCGGTGTCTCCTCCTGGTTCGATCCGCCCTAACCTAGGGCACATGAACGGCCGGTGATGCGGGCCGGGCGACGGTTGTCGTCGGCCGGAGGCGTCGCTACCTGAGGTGAAGAGCCGGTCCCCGGGACCGGAACCGACCACAACAGGGACGCCGACGGTGAAGGACGTGGAGATGGAGCTGCTGAAGCTCGCTGCCCTCGATGCCGACGACCTCGCGGTCATCTCGACCCATCTGCAGGACGCGGTGCTGCGGGTCGGGGACATCGCCTACCTGCCGCGGGAGCGGCGCTTCGCCCTGGTCGCGCGCCGCTTCGACTGGACCGCGCCGGAGCGCGGGCGGCCGCAGCGACGGCTCACCGGGTTGCATTTCGACCGCGTGCTCTCGGTGCGTTGCCGCAACATTCCGCGCGAGACGCCGGAGGCGGCGCTGGAACTCCTCGCCGTCACCTTCGAGCCCGGCGAGGCGCCCTCCGGCACCGCGACGCTGGTCTTCGCGGGCGGCGGCGCGATCCGGCTGGAGCTCGAATGCGTCGAGGCGGGCATGAAGGATCTCGGACCGGTCTGGGAGGCCGAGAGCCGTCCCGCCCACGCGGTCCCCCTCGACGCCGCCTAGATTCTCTGCCATCGGGCGCTCCCGCTCCCGCTCCCGGACCTGACGCGATGCAGCGCCTCGATTCCCGCGATCCGACCTTCGACGCCGATTTCGCCCGGCTGCTCTCGGCCAAGCGCGAGGTGGCGGAGGACGTGGACGAGGCCGTGCGGGCGATCATCGCCGCGGTGGTGGCCCAGGGCGACGACGCCCTGGTGGCCTATACGCGGCGCTTCGACGGGTATGGGGCGGAGTTCACCGCCGGAACGCTGCGGGTCACCGCCGAGGAGGTCGATGCCGCGGTCGCTGCCGCGCCGCGGGAGGCCCTGGAGGCGCTCCACCTCGCCCGCGAGCGGATCGAGACCTATCACCGGGCGCAGATCCCGGCCGATCACCGGGAGACCGACGCCCTCGGCGTCACCCTCGGCTGGCGCTGGACCGCCCTCGACTCGGTCGGGCTCTACGTGCCCGGCGGCACCGCGAGCTATCCCTCCTCGGTCCTGATGAACGCGATCCCCGCCAAGGTCGCGGGCGTCGGGCGGGTCGCCATGGTGGTGCCGACCCCCGGCGGGATCACGAACCCGCTCGTGCTCGCCGCCGCGCGCCTCGCGGGGGTCGACGAGATCTTCCGGGTCGGCGGCGCCCAGGCCGTCGCGGCGCTCGCCTACGGCACGGCGACCATCGCCCCCGTCGCCAAGATCGTCGGCCCGGGCAACGCCTACGTGGCGGCGGCCAAGCGCCGGGTCTTCGGGCAGGTCGGGATCGACATGATCGCGGGTCCCTCCGAGGTGCTGATCCTCGCCGACGGGGAGGCCAATCCGGACTGGGTCGCGGCCGATCTCCTGGCCCAGGCCGAGCACGACCCCGCCGCCCAGGCGATCCTGATCACCGACAGCGACGACCTCGCCGGATCCGTCGCCCGCGCCGTGGAGGGTCAGCTCGCGACGCTGCCCCGTGCCGAGATCGCCCGGGCGAGCTGGCGCGACTACGGCGCGATCCTGCGGGTCTCCACTCTCGCCGAGGCGATCCCGCTCGTCGACCGCCTCGCGCCCGAGCATCTCGAGATCGAGGCCCGGGACGCCGAGGCCCTCGCCGCGCGGGTCCGCAATGCCGGAGCGATCTTCCTCGGGGCGCATACCCCGGAGGCGATCGGCGACTATGTCGGCGGGCCGAACCACGTGCTGCCCACCGCCCGCTCGGCGCGCTTCTCCTCGGGCCTCGGGGTGCTCGACTTCATGAAGCGCACCTCGGTCCTGTCCTGCTCGCCGGAGGCCCTGCGGGCGCTCGGCCCTGCCGCCGTCACGCTCGGCCGCGCCGAGGGGCTCGACGGCCACGCCCGCTCGGTGGCGATCCGCCTGAACCTGCCATAACGCCAGGCTTGCGCGGCCGGCCGCTCTCGCGTCAGGTGGGCGCGCGGGCCGGTCTCGTGCCGGCGGCCGACCATCCGGGGAAGACCACATGTCGAGCGACGCTCCCGATCCGCGCAAGCGCCTCGCCGCGGTCTCGCTGGACGAGGAGTCGATCGGGCGGGGCAACCCGGACCAGGAGCACGAGCGCGCCATCGCGATCTACGACATCCTGGAATCCAACCACTTCGCCGTCTCCAACCACGAGGGCGGTCCCTACGCGCTCCGGCTCGGCCTCGTCGAGAACAAGCTCGCCTTCGCGATCTCGACGGCGGACGGCGCGCCGGTGATGACGCACCTTCTGTCGCTCACCCCGTTCCGGGGGGTGATCCGCGACTACGAGATGATCTGCGACAGCTACTTCAAGGCGATCCGGACCGCCTCGCCGAGCCAGATCGAGGCGATCGACATGGGCCGGCGCGGGGTCCACAACGAGGCGTCCGAACTCCTCAAGCAGCGCCTGGAGGGCAAGGTCGAGGTCGACCACGATACGGCGCGGCGCCTGTTCACCCTCATCTTCGCCCTGCACTGGAAGGGCTGACGGCGAGAGGCGGGGGCGGCCGCGACGGGAGGCGGGCCGTGACGGACCATCCGGGCGGGTCGGAGAGGGCGGGACGGCGCGTGCAATCCGTGCTGTTCGTCTGCAACTTCAACGCGGTGCGCTCCGCCGCCGCCGAGGCCCTGGCCCGCCACTATTTCGGCAAGTCGGTCTACGTGCAGTCGGCGGGCGTGCGCTCGGGCGAGCCGACCGATCCCTTCATGATCGCGGCCCTCGACGAGATCGGCATCGACGCCCAGCGCCACCGCCCCCGGACCCTGGAGCAGCTGGAGGAGTGGGAGGGGCTGAACTTCGACCTGATCGTCTCCCTGTCGCCGGAGGCGCACCACGCGGCGCTGGAGCTCACCCGCACCGTGGCGGCGGAGGTCGAGTACTGGCCGACCCCGGATCCAACCGCCGTCCAGGGCTCGCGCGAGCAGCGGCTCGACGCCTACCGGGAGGTGCGCGACGGGCTCACGGCGCGGATCCGGCGGCGGCTGCGCTGAGCGCCGTCCCGGTCGCCCGCAGCGAAGAGGAGTGCGGCGGAGCGGTCCATCCTTCCGCGTCCTCGCGGCGGCCTTGACCCCCGCGGCGGCCCCGCCCTAGAGCACGGGAAAGCCCTTCGAGGAGCCGCCCCATGACCGACCGCCTGCCCGGCTTCAACACCCTCGCGATCCATGCCGGGGCGGCGCCGGACGCCGCCACGGGCGCGCGCGCGACGCCGATCTACCAGACCACCTCCTTCGTGTTCGACGATGTCGACCACGCCGCCTCGCTGTTCGGCCTGCAGGCCTTCGGCAACATCTACACGCGCATCGGCAACCCGACGAACGCGGTGCTGGAGGAGCGGGTCGCCGCGCTGGAGGGTGGGACGGCGGCGCTCGCGGTGGCGTCCGGCCACGCCGCCGAGTTCCTGGTGATGCACGCCCTGATGCAGCCGGGCGACGAGTTCGTCGCGGCCAACAAGCTCTACGGCGGCTCGATCAACCAGTTCAACCATTCTTACAAGAACTTCGGCTGGACCGTGGTCTGGGCCGACACCGATGATCCGGCCTCCTTCGAGGCCGCGATCACGCCGCGCACCAAGGCGATCTTCGTCGAGTCGATCGCCAATCCGGGCGGCGTCATCACCGACATCGCGGCGATCTCGGCGGTGGCCAAGCGCCACAACATCCCGCTCATCGTCGACAACACGATGGCGACCCCGTACCTGATCCGGCCCTTCGAGCACGGCGCCGACATCGTGGTCCACTCGGCCACGAAGTTCCTGGGCGGCCACGGCAACTCGATCGGCGGCCTGATCGTCGACGGCGGCAGCTTCACCTGGGCGGGGGACGACCGCTACCCGATGCTCTCGAAGCCGCGTCCCGAATACGGCGGCATGGTCCTGTCGGAGACCTTCGGCAATTTCGGCTTCGCGATCGCCGTGCGGGTGCTCGGCCTGCGCGATCTCGGGCCGGCGCTCTCGCCGTTCAACGCGTTCCTGATCCTCAACGGCATCGAGACCCTGCCGCTGCGCATGCAGCGCCATTCGGACAACGCCCGGGCGGTGGCCGAGCACCTCGCCCGCCACGCCGAGGTCTCCTGGGTCAGCTACCCGGGCCTGGAGAGCGACCGCTACCACGCCCTGCACAAGCGCTACTGCCCCCTCGGGGCCGGCGCGGTCTTCACCTTCGGCCTCAAGGGCGGCTACGAGGCCGGCGTGAAGCTCGTCTCGAACCTCAAGCTGTTCTCGCACCTCGCCAATATCGGCGACACGCGCTCCCTGGTGATCCATCCGGCCTCCACCACCCACCGCCAGCTCACCGACGAGCAGAAGGCGCGGGCGGGCGCCGGGCCGGAGGTGGTGCGGCTCTCCGTCGGCATCGAGGACCCGGCCGACCTGATCGCCGATCTCGACCAGGCGCTCGCCGGATAGGGGGCCCCCGATCGGCCGGGGTGCCGGAATGATTCCTCCGGCCACGCTTGACCCGAGGGGAGGCTGCCCATACGCAGCCAGATCCCTTTATCCCAGCCCCAGCACCCGATGACATCCAGCCCGGTCTCGGATCCCGCCGCCCCGGCCTCCGCCGAGGCTCCGGTCGTTCTCCTCGTCGAGGATGACGGCCTCCTCCTGATGGAGGCGTCCGACACGCTCGCGGAGGCGGGGTTCCAGGTCGTGGAGGCGCCGCATGCGGACCGCGCCCTCCAGGTGCTGGAATCCGCCCAGGAGGTCGACGCGCTGATGACCGACGTCGACATGCCGCTCGGCTCCATCGACGGGCTGGCCCTGGCGCGGCTGGTCGCCCGGCGCTGGCCCTGGATCCCGGTCCTGGTGGTCTCCGGCATGGGGACGCCTGGACCCCACGACATGCCCGAGGGTGCGGTCTTCATCCCGAAGCCCTACGCCCCGACCGACCTCGTCCAGACGCTGCACGATCGCGTGCGGCGCGCCGCCTGAGACCACCCGATGCCGTCCTTCGACCCGTCGACCCTCGCCTTCGCCACTCGGGCGGTGCATGCCGGCACCGCGCCCGACGGGGCGACGGGCGCCCGCGCACAGCCGATCTACTTCACCAACGGCTTCGTGTTCGACTCGAACGAGCAGGCGGCCGACATCTTCGCCATGCGGGCGACGGGCTTCTCGTACTCGCGCGGCTCCAACCCGACCGTGGCGGCGCTGGAGCGGCGCGTCGCCTCCCTGGAGGGCGCCAAGGCGGCAGTGGCGGTGGCCTCCGGCCAGTCGGCCGTGCTCCTCGTCCTCCTGACGCTGATGCAATCCGGGGAGGCCTACGTGGCCTCGGCGCGGCTGTTCGGCGGTTCGCTCGGGCTGATGCGGCGCCTGGAGACCCGCTACGGGCTCCTGCCGCAATTCACCCGCGGCCTGACGCCGGAGGATTTCGAGGCGGCGATCACCGAGAAGACCCGGGCGATCGTCTGCGAGTCGATCGTCAACCCCTGCGGCACGGTCATCGACCTTGCGGGCGTGGCGGCGGTGGCGCGCCGCCACAACCTGCCGCTCATCGTCGACAACACGCTCGCCTCGCCAGCCCTGATCCGGCCCATCGAGCACGGGGCCGACATCGTCGTGCACTCGACCTCGAAGTTCCTGTCGGGCTCCGGCACGGTGATCGGCGGCATCATCTGCGACGCGGGCCGCTTCGACTGGCGCGCCCGCGGCGGCTACACCCTGATCAACGCGCCCTGGCCGGATTACGACGGCCTCGTCGTGTCCGAGCGCTTCCCGGAGACCGCCTTCGCGACGGCCTGCCGGCTGTTCGGCCTGCGCGACCTCGGGCCGGGCCTGTCCCCGATGAACGCCTTCCTGACGCTCACCGGCATCGAGACGCTGCCCCTGCGCATGGAGCGGCATTGCGCCAATGCCAGGGCGGTGGCGGCGTCCTTGAAGGCGCACCCGAAGGTCGCCTGGGTCAGCTACCCGTCTCTGCCGGGCCAGCCCGGCGAGGCCGTGGCCGCGCGCTACGCGCCGCAGGGCGCCGGATCGATCTTCACCTTCGCCCTGAAGGGGGGTGAGCGCGCGGCGCTCGACTTCATCTCGGGCCTGGAGCTGATCTCGCACCTCGTGAATATCGGCGAGATCAAGTCGCTGGCGATCCACCCCGCCACCACCACCCACCGCCAGTTGCGCGAGGACGAGAAGATCGCCGCCTGCGTCGGTCCCGACACGGTGCGGCTCTCGATCGGGCTCGAGACCGTGGCGGATCTGATCGACGACATCGAGCAGTCGCTGGCGAAGCTGCCGCAAGTTTAAAGCATTTTCCGACGAAGTGGATACCGGTTCGTCGCAGAAAATGCGCGAAAGTCGAAGACCTAGAGCAGTGTCCGACTCCAACGTGATCGGGTGCTGCTCTAGAGGCTGTGCTGGGCCGTCCTGCGCGGGGCCGCGATCGGGCTGACGTCGGTCGGACGCGGCGAGGGCGGTCATGGTCCCGTGCGGCCGGGAGCCTGTCGACCCCTGTCGGTGACAGGCGGACTTCGCCCCGAACGTCCGCTGATGCGGACGGCGACGCGAAATGGGGCCGAGGCCGCCATCCGCTCTCCGGCTGACGGTGATGGGCAGGAACGCATCGACGTTCCCGCGGCTCGTCGTGACGTGGTCGGGTGGCATGCCGACGAGCCCCCGCGACCGAGCCACGGCGATTCGATCGACTGCGCGAGCGCGTCACCGCTGCGCAGGAGAGGAGCGGTCACGCGCGACAAGGCCTGAGGTCCCGCGCGGATGATTCAGAGCCTGGAACAGCCGAAAAACTCGATCACTTCGTCGATGTTCTCGATCTTTTCGGACGATCTTCCGCGAACTTGCTTACAAAATCTAGGTCTTTTATCTAGGTGAGTCAGATCGATGCTGAGTAGATCGGATAACTCCCGAAGGCATTCCTCCGAAAGGGAGTGCTCATCGGTGAATATCTCTTCATAGTAAATCACTTTTGAAAACGTGTAACCCGTAAAATAGTCAGCAAAAAACCTATCCTCACGGACTGCATTTCGGAGAAAGGCCGCAAAATCAGGGATATTGATCGTCAGTCTTTGCTGATAATTACTGCCGTGATCCGTGATGTGCCAGGCTCCATTGAGCTCCGCAAGCTTGCCGGACACGTAGGCGTCGAGCAAATTGCGCCGCCTGAGATTGATGATCGGCGCAGGGATGCTCGCGAAATATTCGAGTATCCATGGCGCTTCGCGCATGCCATAGGATGGAGGTGAGAACATATTCAAGAAATTATATTTGATATCGATAATATGTACCTTTTCGTCCGATCGAAAGGTGTCCATGAAGTCCGCGAAACGGCGATGCATGTTTTCCGGCTTCAGGTCGTGAATCGCATTTGTGTCGATCCATTTCGAGAAGCTACCCAACGCGGAGTGGCTATCCAGCACCTCGCCCGCGTAGGTGATGGCCGGATGCCGCTCGATGACGGAAACGAGGGCGCCAGTGCCGGATCGCTGTCGTGAGAGCAGAAGGACGACACTCATGCTGTGTTCTCGATGTCCGGTGATCACACCGCTCATGCTGATGGAGTCGATCGATCATCGCGCGGGAGAGGTATCACGCCCTGGCGGTCCTGCGCGATCCGGGATGGGACGGCGCCGGCTCCCTGCCGCGGTACGCTCTCACCCGTCGCCCGGGGATCGAAGGCCGGGTCGGCACCGACGGCAGCCTCGGCCGCCGATGCGCGGGATGGCGTTGTGGCTGGGTGGCGTCATGTCTCTCGTGCGCGTGCCAAAATCGTCAGTGCATTCTTCGTCGTGAACGGGCCGCTCGCCACATCACCGGCCGGCGCATTGTCCTCCCGCAATGGCGACAGCGAATCGGCGACCATTTTGTCTGAAAATGCGCCAACCGGATCTCTGTTCCGTTAACATCCGCAGACGGTGTGTGGGCTGAAAAGCCATCGATCAGTCATAGTGATACAGGAGAGATCGTGGCGTCGCTCGCCTATGATCGCGATGTGCTTCTCCGGCGAGCGGACGCCGACGGCGCCGCGCATGTCTGCCCGCCTGCCGGACCGTCCGTCCCTCGGCTGCCCGGGCGTCCTGGTCAGCGATCCAGGTCCCCGAAATCGTGGGTGTACGCCCCCTCCTCGAAGCGATCGAAGCTCTGGCTCCACCGGCGGCCGGGCCAGAGATAATCGACCCGACCCTCCGCGGGCCGGTACACGGCCGTGTAGGCGGTCGTGAAGCGCGGGTGGCGCGAGGCGAGAGGGGGCTCGAGGAAGCGGGCCGTCAGGGTCGCGAGCGTGGCCGATCCCTCGGCCAGCGCGTCGTCGAGGACGCGCTGGCGCAGGGCGGAGCGCGAGGCCGGCGACGCCCGCTCCTGGTGGTTCGTGCAGGTCCGCAAGCCCGTCACGGCGGGCTCGCGGTTCGGCCCGATGAAGAGCGTGGCGTGCGCCCCCGTGCGATCGAGGAGCGTGACGTTGTGGAGTTGCGTGACCGGAAGGCGGCAGAGCGCGGCGGTCGCCTCGCCGACGGACCGGCAGGTCTCCAGCACGTAGCGCAGCATCAGGATGATCGCGAAGCCCGCCCGGCGCCGGGCGAGGCCGCCGAGCGTGAGGCTGGCCGCGAGCCCGTCCTCGTTCATCCCGTCGAGGCACCCGCCCCACGGCCGCTGCGCCATCCCGATCACTCGCTTGCCCGACCACGCGCTCATCTCGATTCGGCCGGTGATGACGGCGAGCGGGAAATCGTAGTTGCGCACGAGCGCCGGCCCGTCCTGGCCGAGCCACACCGCCTGGCTGCAGCCCTGCGCCTGCGCCGCCGGCCGGTAATGGCTGAGGATGCGGTGGGCGAGGTCGTCGTCGCCGACCATCGCGCAGGCTTCGTCGTAGCGGGGCAGGAGTTCGGGCATGTGGCGCCGCAGGGCCGCTCGGCACTCGGCCGCCGTCGGCAGGTCGCGCGCGCCGTCGCCGAGATACCACCGCGCGGCCTCCTCCCGCCCGTCGCGGAACCGGGCGAGCCACGCGCGTCCGGGGCGGTCCTCCCGCGCGGCGGTGAACGTCTTCTCCATGGCGACCTCGGACCCTACTCCCTGCCGCGCTCCGTCAGGGCCCGCAGCGCGCCGCGCAGGCTGCGCACGTCCTGCTCGGTCATCCCCATGCGGTGGAAAATGTCGCGCAGGTTGCGCACCATCCCGCCGCGCTTCTCCGGCGGGAAGTAGCCGGCGGCGTCGAGCGCGCCCTCCAGGCTCTCGAACAGCGACAGGATCGCCTCCCGGGGAGCGGGCGGGGAATGCATCTCGCCGTCGAACGGGAGGGTGGCGAGCCCGGCCGCCCGCCGCCACTCGTAGGCGACCAGGAGCACGCTCTGGGCGAGGTTGAGCGAGGAATGCTTCGGGTCGACCGGGAAGGTGATGATGGCGTCGGCGAGCGAGACCTCGTCGTTCGACAGCCCGACGCGCTCCCGCCCGAACAGGAGGCCGACCCTCTCGCCGCCGGCCTGACGCGTCACCACCGCCTGCATCGCCTCGTCGGGTCCCATGACGCGCTTCATCTGCCCGCGCTCGCGGGCAGTGGTGGCGAGCACGTGGTGAAGGTCCCCGATCGCCTCCGCCACCGTGGCGTGGATGGTCGCGCCGTCCAGGACGTGGGTGGCCCCGGAGGCGGTCTCGCGCACGCCCTTCTTGGGCCAGCCGCCCTTCGGGGCGACGAGGCGCAGCTCCGAGAGCCCGAAATTCGCCATCGCGCGGGCGGTCATGCCGATGTTCTCGGCGAGCTGCGGCTCGACCAGGATCACGATGGGGCGGGGCGGGGACTCGGACATGACGGGCCGTGCGGATGCGTGACCCCGCGGTTCTAGGGGCGGATGACCCGCCGGACCAGTCCGGGCGGCGGAACCTCCCGGGTGCGGCCGCGTTTCCTCCACGAGACCTCCTGCGCCCCGGCCCCCGCCGGGGCCTTTTTTCTCGTGCGACATTGCGCGGGACGGACGGCTTCCCCCTCATGGTGCAGCGCGCTATGACCGCGCAACGGCGTGGCTCACGCCGACGGAGATCGTCCGCGGCGGCAGCCGGCGCGGTCGCGGCACAGGGAAGGCTGGTCGATCATGGCGAAGATCAAGGTGACGAATCCTGTCGTCGAGCTCGACGGGGACGAGATGACGCGGATCATCTGGCAGTACATCAAGGACAAGCTGATCCATCCGTATCTCGACATCCCCCTGGAGTACTATGACCTCGGGGTCGAGCATCGCGACGCCACCAACGACCAGGTGACCATCGACGCCGCCAACGCGATCAAGAAGCACGGCGTCGGCGTGAAGTGCGCGACCATCACGCCCGACGAGGCGCGCGTGAAGGAATTCAACCTCAAGGAGATGTGGAAGTCGCCGAACGGGACGATCCGCAACATCCTGGGCGGCGTGATCTTCCGCGAGCCGATCATCTGCAAGAACGTGCCGCGCCTGGTTCCGGGCTGGACCCAGCCGATCGTGGTCGGCCGCCACGCCTACGGGGACCAGTACCGCGCCACCGACTTCAAGGTGCCGGGCAAGGGCCGCCTGACCGTCAAGTTCGAGGGCGAGGACGGCACCGTCATCGAGCGCGAGGTCTTCAAGTTCCCGGGCGCTGGCGTCGCCCTGTCGATGTACAACCTCGACGACTCGATTCGCGACTTCGCCCGCGCCTCGATGAATTACGGTCTCGCCCGAAAGTTCCCGGTCTATCTCTCGACCAAGAACACCATCCTCAAGGCCTATGACGGCCGGTTCAAGGATATCTTCGAGGAGGTGTACCAGAACGAGTTCAAGGCGAAGTTCGACGCCGCCGGCATCACCTACGAGCACCGGCTGATCGACGACATGGTGGCCTCGGCGCTGAAGTGGTCGGGCGGCTACGTCTGGGCCTGCAAGAACTACGACGGCGACGTGCAGTCCGACACGGTGGCGCAGGGCTTCGGCTCGCTCGGCCTGATGACCTCGGTGCTGCTCACGCCCGACGGCCAGACCGTCGAGGCGGAGGCCGCGCACGGCACGGTGACCCGGCACTACCGCGAGCACCAGAAGGGCAAGGAGACCTCGACGAACTCGATCGCGTCGATCTTCGCGTGGACCCGAGGTCTGTCGCACCGCGCCAAACTCGACGGCAACGCGGAGCTCGCGAGTTTCGCCTCGACCCTCGAGAAGGTCTGCGTCGACACCGTCGAGGCCGGCCACATGACGAAGGACCTCGCGCTCCTCGTGGGCGCCGACCAGCGCTGGCTCTCGACCACCGGGTTCCTCGACAAGATCGACGAGAACCTCAAGGTCGCGATGAAGGCCTGATACCATCGGTCACTTTTAATGACCGATGGTTCCGTTCTCGAATTTTCGTCAAGCCCAGAACCGTGACCCTTGGGCTTGGCATCGGACATTCGAGAGGGTCAACGGCCCCGTCGATCTCGGGCCTGCCCGAGATCGAATCGATGCGTCAGCATCCTGGGCCGTTGGTGTGACGACGCGAATCCCGCGGGGCGCACGGCGCCCCGCGGGTCCGCCTCACTCCGAGGCAGAATTGGGCGGCACCGGCGGCGCGGAGGCGGTCGGCTGCGCGCCGTCGTAGCCCTCGATCACCACCAGGTCGATCTCGGCCCCGCCCTTCTGCTTGGCCCGCGCCGCCTGGTACTCGGGCGAGTTCCAGCAGGCCATGGCGTCGGCGTAGCTCGGGAATTCCAGCACCACGTTGCGCTGGCGGCTCGTGCCGAGCACGGCCTCGAAGGCGCCGCCGCGGACGAGGAAGCGCCCGCCGAACTTGGCGAAGGCCGCGCCGTTCGCCGCAACGTAATCCTTGTAGGAGTCGGGGTCGTTCACGTCGACGCGGGCGATCCAGTACCCTCTCGGCATTCTGCTCTCCTCTTCAGGCACTCGCCGCGATCTCGGACACGATCGCCCGCGCGACGGCGCGCGGATCGGCGGCTTCGGTGATCGGCCGGCCGACCACGAGGTGGTCCGCCCCGGCCCGGATGGCGTCGGACGGCGTGACGACGCGCTTCTGGTCCCCGGTCGCCGTGCCGGCCGGGCGGATCCCCGGCGTCACGATCAGGCGGCCGGGCCCGACGATCGCGCGCACCGGGGCGGCCTCCGTCGCCGCGCAGACGATGCCGTCGATCCCGATCTCGCGGGCGGCGAGCGCCCGCATCCGGACGAGATCCTGGACGCCGAGCGCGTAGCCGGCCTCCCGCGCGTCGGCATCGTCGTAGGAGGTCAGCACCGTGACGGCGAGGAGCCTGAGCGCGCTGCCCGCGACGGAATCCCGGCCCCGCACGGCCGCCCGCATGGTCTGCGGGTAGGCGTGCACGGTCAGCAGATCCGCGCCGAGCCGCGCCAGCGACTGCACGCCCTCCTCGACGGTGTTGCCGATGTCGTGGAGCTTGAGGTCGAGGAAAACCTTGTGGCCCTGCGCGACCAGCCGCTCGGCGAGGACGAGCCCGCCCGCGTAACCGAGGCGGTAGCCGATCTTGTAGAAGGACGCCGCGTCGCCGATTCGCTCGATCAGGCGCTCGGCCTCGTCGGTGGTCGCCATGTCGAGGGCGACGATCAGGCGGTCGCGGGGCGGGATCGGATCGGTCATGGCTGCTCGCGGATCGGGGACGCGTCACCGATCCACGGGCGGCCCGGGGAAATCAAGGGCGGCGGCCCGCCCCGTCACGCCTTCACCCGCACGTAGGTCCCGGGTGCCGGGCCGAGCGAGGGAAGCGTGCCGCCGCCGGGTTGCCGGGCCGGCACCCGCTCGGGGGCCTGCGCCTCCAGCCAGGAGAACCAGTAGGGCCACCACGAGCCCTTGTGCTCCGTCGCCGCCGCGATCCAGTCGGTCAGCGTGCCGTGTGCCGGCCCGCCGGTCCAGTACTGGTACTTCGGCTTGGCGGGCGGGTTCACCACGCCCGCGATGTGGCCCGATCCCGCGAGCACGTAGTCGACCGGACCGCCGAAGCAGCGGCAGCCCTCGAAGACGGAAACGGCGGGGGCGATGTGGTCCTCCCGCGTCGCGAGGTTGAAGATCGGGATCGTCACCTTCGACAGGTCGAGGCGCTGGCCCCCGACCTCCATCTCGCCCCGCGACAGCCGGTTCTCCAGGTAGCAGTTGCGCAGGTAGAAGGAGTGGTTCGCGGCCGGCATCCGGGTCGCGTCGGAGTTCCAGTAGAGCAGGTCGAACGGCAGCGGCGCCTTGCCCTTGAGGTAGTTGTTGACGACGTAGGGCCAGATCAGGTCGTTCGGCCGCAGCATGTTGAAGGCGTTCGCCATCTTGGAGCCGTCGAGGTAGCCGCGGTTGCGCATGCTGGCCTCGACCGCCTGGATCTGCGACTCATCCACGAAGACCTTGAGGTCGCCGGCATGGGTGAAGTCGACCTGAGTGGTCAGGAAGGTCGCGCTGGAGATGCGCGAGTCGCCGGTGGCGGCCATGTAGGCCAGCGTCACGCCGAGCAGAGTGCCCCCCACGCAGTAGCCCGCCGCCGTCACGTCCCGCTCGCCGGTGGCCGTCTCCACCGCGTCGAGGGCCGCGAAGATGCCCTCCCGCATGTAGCTCTCGAAATCCTTCTCGGCGTGCCGCTCGTCCGGGTTGACCCACGAGATCACGAACACGGTGAGGCCCTGCGCCACCGCCCAGCCGATCAGGCTCTTCTCCGCGTTCAGATCGAGGATGTAGAACTTGTTGATCCAGGGCGGCACGATCAGCAGCGGGCGCTTGAGCACCGTCTCGGTCTGCGGCGCGTACTGAATCAGCTCCATGAGGTCGTTGCGGAAGATGACCTCGCCCGGCGTGCTCGCCATGTTGACGCCGATCTCGAAGCGGCCGGGATCGGTCTGGCGCAGGCGCAACTCGCCCCGCCCGGCCTCGACGTCCTCGGCCAGCATCCGCATCCCGCGCACGAGGTTGGCACCGCTCTCCTTGAGGGTGTCGCGGATCAGCTCCGGATTCGTCGCGACGAAGTTGGAGGGCGACAGGGCGCCCGCGAGCTGGCGCACGTAGAACCGCGCCTTGGCACGGGTGTGCTCGTCGAGCCCCTCGGCCTCGTCGACGAGGATCTCCGCCCAGCGGGTGGTGATGAGGTAGCCTTGCTTCAGGAAGTCGAACATCGGGTTCGTCGACCATTCGGGCGAGGCGAACCGCTTGTCGCGGGGGTCGGGCATCACCACCGGCGGGACGGCTTCGCCCTGCATCCGCTGCAGTGTCGAGCCCCAGAGCGCCAGGAACTGGCCGCCGATCAGCGTCTGGGCCTCGGCCGCCTTCTGCGGGTCCGCGAACCAGCGCTCCGCCACCGTGCCGAGGGTGCGGACCACCTCCGCTACGCCGTTCGCCATGCCGTTATCGGCCTTGCCCCGCTCCAGGGGCTTGGCGTAGGCGACCATCGCCCGACTGAATTCCTCCACCAGCAGGCCGGCGTTGCGGGACATCGACTCGACGTCCACGGCCGGCGCCGCGCTCTTCTCGCCCGTCACGCCACACTCCTCCCCGCGCATGCCCCGTCCCCGAGGGACGAGCCGCCTTTCGGACAAATTAACGCCTCACAATCGGTTTCCGCCAGATCGCCACCGGGTTTTATCAAGTCCCCATGTCACTCAAGCGGCTCCTCTCCCTCGGCGCGCTCGCTCTCACGCCCGTCCTCTCGGCCTGCGTCCTCGACGGCGGGTCGACGCGCGACCTCGCCACGTCGGCCGGGCTCGTGGCCAAGCCCGTGGAGGCGCCGGACTTCGTCGCCCAGAGCCGCCGCGAGGGGATCGACTACCTGCCGGTCGGCGTCTCGGCGCCGGCCCGGCCGATCCGGGCGCGATCGGCCGCCGGCACCGAGAGTCTCGCCAAGGATCTCGACGCGAGCCGCCGCCGGAATGAGTCCCGGGGCCGGGAGGCCGCGAAGGTCGGCGCGGCGGCGAAGCCGCCGGAATAGTGCATCGTGCGATGCGCAGACCGGTCGGCCCGCGGCGAGAACGAAGGCGTGGGGGCGTTCTCGCGGCCGCTCAGCGCTCGGTCAGCTTGAGCTCGATGCGGCGGTTGCGGGAATAGGCCTCGTCGGTGGTGCCGGGATCGAGGGGCTGGAACTCGCCGAAGGCCCCCGCGAGCAGGCGCTGGGGCGGGATGCCCCGTCCGACCATGTACTGCACCACGGCGATGGCCCGGGCCGCCGAGAGCGCCCAGTTCGACGGGAACGCGGCCGAGTTGATCGGCCGCGAATCCGTGTGGCCGTCGACCCGCAGCACCCACGGGATGTCGGCCGGGATCTGGCGGTTGAGTTCCACGATCGCGCTCGCGATGCGGTCGAGTTCCGCCCCGGCCTCGGGACGCAGGATCGCCTGGCCGGCGGCGAACAGCACCTCCGATTGCAGCACGAAGCGGTCGCCGACGATGCGGATGTCGGGGCGGTTGCCCAGGATTTGGCGCAGGCGCCCGAAGAAGTCCGAGCGGTAGCGGTTGAGCTCCTGGACGCGCTGGGCGAGGGCGATGTTGAGGCGGCTGCCGAGATCGGCGATGCGGGCCTGGCTCTCGCGGTCGCGCGTCTCGGAGGCGGCGAGCGCGTCCTCCAGCGCCGCGAGCTGCTGGCGCATGGCCGAGATCTGCTGGTTGAGGAGGTCGACCTGCGACAGCGCCCGGTTGGTGGCGCCCTTCTCGGCCTCCAGCTGGCGGTCGAGTTCGCCCGCCTTGCCCTGCGCGCCCGGGTCGGTCGTCAGCGCGTCCTGCAGGCGCCGCCGCTCCTTCTCGGAATCCTGCAGGTTGGCGCGCAGGGAGGCGGCACTCTCCTCCAGGGTCCGGCGGCTCGACCGTTCGAGGGCGAGGAGGTCGGTGAGGTCCGAGATCTGGCGGTTGAGCCGCTCCAGCACCGTGTCGCGGCCGGAGAGTTCCTGCGACAGGAAGAACTGCCCGGTCACGAAGATCGTCAGCAGGAACACCACCGAGAGCAGCAGGGTGGTGAGCGCGTCGACGTAGCCCGGCCAGACGTTGAGGCTGCGCTCGCGGCGCAGGGCGCGGCCAGCCATCAGCGGGCTCCCTCGCGCCGCATCAGCCGACGCGCTCCCGGCCGAGGCGGTCGAGCACCTGCTTCAGGTCGCGCTCCCGGCTCGCCTGCGCCTCGACCCAGTCGCGGATCATCTGCTGCTCGGCGCGCATGTGCTGGACGAGGCCCTGGATGCCCTCGGCGAGGTTCGCCATCGCCTGGGTGCTGGCGCGGCTGTTGCCGGTGGTGTCGCCGACGAGGGCGGACAGGCGCGTTACCGCCTCGGTGAGGTCGCGCAGGGCGGTCTCCGAGCCGCGGCTCGGCGCCGGCGCGCCCGCCACCGGCTCCGGACCGGCGCGGCCCAGGAACCAGTCCTCCAGCTCGTTGACGAAGCGGGAATGGGCCTGGCCCGCCTGGAGGTCGAGGAACCCGATGGTGAGCGAGCCCGCGAGCCCGAACAGCGAGGCCGAGAAGGCGAGGCCGATCCCGGAGAGCGGCACCGCGAGCCCGCTCTTGAGTTCGTCGAACATCACGGCGGCGTCGCCGCCCCCGGCTCGCATCGAGCGGATGACGTTCCCCACCGCCGAGAGCGTGTCGATCAGGCCCCAGAAGGTGCCGAGCAGGCCGAGCAGGATCAGGATGCCGGCGATGTAGCGCAGGGCCTCGCGCCCCTCGTCGAGCCGGGACGCGATGGTGTCGAGGAGCGGCCTGAAGCCGGAGGCGGGCAGCGCCTCGCCCGCGACCGCCTCTCGGAGCACGGGCGCGAGGGGAGCGAGCAGCCGCGGCTCTCCCGGGGCGGCATCCCCCGCGGCGGTGCGGTTCACGAACCGGACCTCGCGAAAGAGGCGCTGCACCTGCCCGAAGGCGAGCAGGATGGCGATGAACAGCACGCCCAGGATCAGGCCGTTGAGGCCCGGATTCGCCAGGAAGGCCGGCACGATCTGCCGGAAGAGCACGAAGGCGAGGAACCCGACCAGGATCAGGAACACCGCCATGCGGACGAGGAAGATCCGCGGCGAGGTCAGGGGAGGGGACGCAGCACTCGCCGCCATCGCGTCGTTCGTCTCACGCTCGGGTGGGCCGCGGCGCGCGGCGCCGCGGGGACGGGTCTCCGACCCGGAGCGAACCCGGCGGAACCCGCGGCACTCTGCCGGTTGGCCGGTCCTGGATCAAGCGCCGGCCGTCCCGGGCGCGACCGCAATCCGTGCCGTTCACTCCCAATGCCGCGGCCAGGTCTCCTCCAGGTGCGGCCCGAGCCGCACCGGGTGGACGCGCGTGGCGAGCCCGGTCGCGTCATCGGTCTCGACCGCGAGGCCGCAGAGCGTGCCCTCGCCGGTCGCCGCTTCGAGCCGCGCGCCCGGCGTCTTCTGCAGGAATCGCCGCAGCGGCTCGTCCTTCTGCATGCCGAGCACCGAATCGAAGTCGCCGCACATGCCGGCATCCGACTGGTAGGCCGTGCCGCCGGGCAGGATGCGGTGGTCGGCGGTGGGCACGTGGGTGTGGGTGCCGACGACCAGGGTCGCGCGCCCGTCGAGGAAGTGGCCGAAGGCCTCCTTCTCGCTCGTCGCCTCCGCGTGGACGTCGACGATCACCGCGTCGGCGGCGGCCCCGAGGGGGCAGGCTGAGACCTCGCGCTCCGCGGCCGCGAAGGGATCGTCCAGGGGATCGAGGAAGATCCGGCCCATCACGTTGACGATAAGCACGCGGGCCCCGGCGCGGGTCTCGACCACGGTGGCCCCGCGGCCGGGCGTGCCCGGCGGGTAGTTGGCCGGCCGCACGAGGCGGGGCTGGCGCTCGATGAAGACGAGGGCCTCGCGCTGATCGAAGGAGTGGTTGCCGAGCGTGACCGCGTCCGCCCCCGCATCCAGGAGTTCGTCGCAGATCGTCTCCGTGATGCCGAAGCCGCCGGCCGCGTTCTCGCCGTTGATGACGACGCAGTCGAGCCGCCAGCGCTCGCGAAGGCCGGGCAGGCGCTCGGCGACGGCCGTGCGGCCCGGGCGCCCGACCACGTCGCCGAGGAACAGGAGGCGCATCGCTCTAGGCTCCGGAGATGTCGAGGAGGCCGGCCTCGGTGACGACGCGGTCGAGGCGGCGATCATGGGGCGAGTCGGGCACGGCAGCGACCTCCTGCGCCGCGAAGGCGACGCCGATCGCCAGGACGCGCCCCTCGGTGTCGAGGGAGGCGAGCGCCCGGTCGTAGTAGCCCTTGCCGTAGCCGATGCGGTGACCGCGGCGGTCGAAGGCGGCGAGCGGCACCAGGAGCGCGCGGGGCCGCACGACGGGAGCGTCGGGGCCCGGCTCGCTGAGGCCGAAGCCGCCCGCCGCCAGCGCCTCGCCCGGCGCGACCTGCCGGAAGAGGAGGCCCTCCGGCGTCACCTGCGGCAGGGCCACCGCCTGCCCGCGGGCCCTCAGCGCCTGGATCAGCGGCCGGACGTCGACCTCGCTGCGGATCGGCCAATAGGCCGCCACGAGGGGGGCGCGGGCGAGAACGGGGAGGGACAGCAGCGTCGCGGCGATGCGCGCGCTCGCCGCCTCGCGCAGGGCCGGATCGAGTCCGTCCCGTCGGGCGAGCGCCTCCTTGCGGAGGGACGCCTTCGGGATCGGGACGGAATCGGACATGGAGAGCGCGGAGCCACGAAAGCCGTTGGAGGATCGATCCCGGGAACCTACAGCGTAGGTGGGCGCCGTGTGCCCCGGTCCACGGACCGGGGCGGGGACAGCTCCCGAGGGAGTCGATAAGGCCCCGGGGATATGTGTCTCCTGACGCACCCCGCAGCCCCGCCCCCCTCATGTAGCGTTCCCGACCCGCCTGCGCCAGGGGCTCGCGCGGCCGAACCGCTCAGGCGAGGCCCGCGAGGGTGCGGCGCGCGCGCTCGGTGATGGCGTCGAAGCGCCCCTCGCGGATCTCGGCCTCGGGCGCCAGCCAGGATCCGCCCACCGCGACCACGTTCGGCAGGGCGAGCCAGGACTTCGCCTCGGCCTCGCCGATCCCGCCGGTCGGGCAGAACCGCGCCTGCGGGAAGGGGCCGGCGAGGGCCTTCAGCGCCGCCTGGCCGCCCGCCGGCACGGCCGGGAAGAACTTCGCCACCGAGAAGCCCGCCGCCAGAACCTGCATCAGGTCGGAGGGGGTGGCGATGCCCGGCATGAAGGCCATGTCGCTGTGGGCCGCGGCCCGCAGCAGGTCCGGCGTGGCCCCGGGGCTGAGCGCGAAGCGGGCGCCGAGCGCCTGCGCCGCGTCGAGGTCGGCCGGGGTGAGCACGGTCCCGATCCCGACCACGGCCTCCGGCACCTCGGCCATGATCGCCCGGGCGGCCTCGCGGGCGACCGGCGTGCGCAGGGTGATCTCCAGCGTGCGGATGCCCCCCGCCACCAGCGCGCGGGCGAGGGGCACCGCGTGGGCGAGCTCGGGCACGGTGATCACCGGGATCACCGGCGCCGCGGCGAGGAGGGCGTTGAGGCGCTCGAGGCGGGTCTCGGCTGGGCTCGTCATGCGGTCTCTCCGGAGGGGGTTCCGAGGGCGAGGGCGGGCATCGCCTCCCGGGGGATCACGGCGCCGCGGTGGCGGATCACGGCGCCCGCGAGGGTGTGGGCGAGGCCGGCGGCCGAAGCGGGGGCGAGGCCGGCGAGGCGACCGGCGATGTAGCCGGCCGCGAAGCTGTCTCCGGCCGCGGTCGTGTCGACGACCGTCGCGACAGGCGGCGCCGGGACCGTCTCGTCGGACGTCCCGTGCAGCAGGCGCGCCGAGGGCCGGCCGTCACTCGCCTGCTTGAGGACGATCTCGGCCCGGCCGCGGTGGCGCAGCACCTCCTCCTCGCCGCTCTCGCCGTAGAGCCAGTCGAGATCCTCGATCGAGGCGAAGATCAGGTCGGCCCGCGCCAGGGCGGCCCGGAAGACGCGGCGCGCCTCGTCCCGGTCCGGCCAGCCGCGCGGGCGGTAATTGGTGTCGAAGGCGACCGTCCCGCCGCGGGCGCGCAGCGCGGTCAGCGCCTCGTCGAGAACCGCCCGGCCCCTCTCTCCGTAGAGCGAGAGGCTGATCCCGGACAGGTAGACGAGGCCGTAGGCGGCGAGGGCCGCGCAGGTCGCCGCAGCCTGCGGCTCCGTGAACAGGTCGCGGGCGGCGGCGCTGTCGCGCCAGTAGTGGAAGCTGCGCTCGCCCGCCGCGTCGGTGCGGATGATGTAGAGGCCGGGCATGCGGCCGGGCAGGCGGCGGATGCGGTCGAGCCCGATCCCTTCCCGCGCCCAGGCCTCCGCCATCTCGTCGCTCCAGGGATCCTCGCCGAGAGCCGTGACGTAGTCGACGGCGACGCCGAGACGCGCGAGGTAGAGCGCCGTGTTGAGCGTGTCGCCTCCGAAGCCCCGGGTCAGCGCCCCGTCCGCCCGCTCGGAGAGTTCCACCATGCATTCGCCCAGGCAGGCGACCCTCATCGGCTCCTCCGCGCTCCCTCGCCGGTCCCGGGTCCGGCCGCGCTGCCGGCCGGACGACGCCGTAGGCTCTTGTGTTTGCGAAATTTTCCGCGGCGCCCGGGGCGCCCCGCTCGACCTGGATGCTCTAAGCCCACCGGCCGCCTTGTCAACGGCCGGACGCTGTTTACCCTTGCGCGAGCGGCCGGTCCGGCGGTACACGCGGTCCGGTTGACCTTACGGGAGTGGCGTGTCGGCATGCCGACCTACCGGCTCAGAGCCGCGGCGCGCGGTCGCTACGGAACGGTGGGACGCGCTCTGCGCGATCTGCCGATCGAGGCGGCGAACATCCGCCAAGCCACGGCGCGCGCCCTCGGCCGCGCCGACGAACTCCTGTGCAAGGAGGCGAACCTGGTCTGGTTGGTGGACGAGGCGGGGGATCTCGTCTGGACCCTGCCGATCGAGGAGGCGGAGGCGGCGGAGGCCTGAGCCGCACGCCATTCTGGCGCCGCATTGGCGGGGCGAATGCACGGCCGTCAGCGCCGACGGGCGCGCCGGACTCTGCCCGTGATGCGACTGCCCCTCATCTCCGCTCTCGCGATACTCGGTCCCGCACTCCTCGCGGGGCCGGCGCGGGCCGATTGGCGTTACTGCCTGGCGCGCGCGCCCCAGCAGGTCGTCTACGTCTCACCGGCGTTCCGCTCGGTGGATGCGGTCGACCGGATCGGCGCGGCCTTCGCCCGCCGGCTCGACGGCGACCACCACGCGCATGACCCCGTGCAGTGCCCGCGCGCCGACGAGGCCGGGCCATTGCGGGCGATGCGGCTCTCGGCCCTGCGATTCAACCGCGAGGACGGGTTCGCGATCGTCGAACTGGACTGGGCGCCGGACGCCGCTTCGCACTCCGCCGAGGTCCGGCCTTAACGCAAACGCCGCGTTCGGATTGTCGACCCGCGCGCCGCTCCTGTATGACACCCCGCGAAACACGATGGCCGCGACGCCCGCCGCAGGGTGGGCGGGACGATACGGCCGGGCGAGGAGGACGACGTTGCGCAAGTACTTCGGTACCGACGGCATCCGGGGCCGCGCGAACGGCGTCATCACCCCGGAACTGGCGCTCAAGGTGGGGCAGGCGGCCGGCCTCCTGTTCCAGCGCGGCGACCACCGCCACCGGGTGGTGATCGGCAAGGACACGCGTCTGTCCGGCTACATGATCGAGACCGCGCTGATCGCCGGGTTCACCTCGGTCGGCATGGACGTGCTGCAGCTCGGTCCGATGCCGACGCCCGCCGTGGCGATGCTCACCCGCTCCATGCGCGCCGATATCGGCGTGATGATCTCGGCCTCCCACAATCCCTACGAGGACAACGGCATCAAGCTGTTCGGCCCGGACGGGTTCAAGCTCAACGACGAGGTCGAGCGCGAGATCGAGCGTCTGCTGGATTCCGACCTCCAGAAGCGCCTCTCCGCCGCGCCCGATCTCGGCCGGGCCAAGCGGATCGAGAGCGTGCATGCCCGCTACATCGAGTTCGCCAAGCGGACCCTGCCGCGCACGATCACCCTCGAGGGACTGCGCGTCGTCGTCGACTGCGCGAACGGCGCCGCCTACCGGGTCGCCCCCGAGACGCTGTGGGAACTCGGCGCCGAGGTGATCGCCATCGGCACGGAGCCGGACGGCTTCAACATCAATCGCGACGTCGGCTCGACCGCCCCGGACGCCCTGGTGCGCAAGGTGCGAGAACTGCGCGCCGATATCGGCATCGCCCTCGACGGCGACGCGGACCGGGTGCTGGTGGTGGACGAGAAGGGCCAGCGGGTCGACGGCGACCAGCTGATGGCGGTGGTGGCGCGGTCGTGGAAGGAGGACGAGCGCCTGACCCAGCCGGGCATCGTCGCCACGATCATGTCGAATCTCGGCCTGGAGCGCTATCTCGGCGGCCTCGGCCTCGGCCTCGTGCGCACGGCGGTCGGCGACCGCTACGTGCTGGAGCACATGCGGGAGCACGGCTACAACCTCGGCGGCGAGCAATCCGGCCACATCATCATGTCGGATTACGCGACCACGGGCGACGGGCTGGTGGCGGCCCTCCAGCTCCTCACCGTGGTGCAGCGCCAGCAGCGGCCGGTCAGCGAGGTCTGCCACTGCTTCGACCCGCTGCCGCAGATCCTCAAGAACGTGCGCTACGGCGCCGGCGAGCCGCTTCGCCAGGAATCCGTCGTCACCGCCATCGAGGGTGCGCGCCAGCGCCTCGGCAATGCCGGCCGCCTCGTGATCCGCCCCTCGGGGACCGAGCCGGTGATCCGGGTCATGGCCGAGGGCGACAACCGCGACCTCGTGGTCGAGGTCGTCGATGAGGTAGTCGAGGCTCTGCGCAAGGCGGCCGCATGACGGGCCGGGCTCTCAACACACGCACCGCGCACTTCAATCAAATAAAGAAGCCTAAGGTTTAACGTTAAGCCGGGGTTTACCGGTTCTCGCGAAACTCATGACGTTTTCAGGGTTGGGCCGCCCCGATCGCGCGGCCCGTCAACCGAGGATTCGTCATGGGCCGCTTCAAGCCACGCGCGTTGGCGCGCATCGTCACGCTCGCCGCTGGCGTCTGCGTGCCGAGCCTCGTCCACGCCGCCGACCTGTTCCCGCTCCCGGCACCCCCGCCGCCCCCGCCCCCGCTCCTCGAGGTCGGCGGCGGCTGGTACCTGCGCGGCGACGTCGGCGCCAGCATCTACACGCAGCCCAAGCTCTCGACCGTGGCGCAGCCCGACGCGGTCAATTACTACAACACCGATCTCGCGGGCGGCGGCTTCGCGGGCGTGGGCGTCGGCTACCAGTTCAATCCCTGGCTGCGCGCCGACGTCACCGGCGAGTACCGCTTCTCGGCGGGCCTGCGGGCGAACGACCGGATCGACGCCAAGGTGCCCTACACCTCCGCGGATGGCCTGCGGCAGGTCACCTACGACCACACCGACGAGACCACGAACGGCAATCTCTCGTCCGGCGTCGTGATGGCCAACGTCTACGCGGATCTCGGCACGTGGTACGGCGTCACGCCCTTCGTCGGCGGCGGCGTCGGTGTGGCCTTCAACCACCTGTCGGGCTTCTCGGACAACAGCATCAACCTCGTCAAGTACAACGACTTCGACATCAATAGCGCCTGCAACGCGGTCGAGTGCCAGCAGGGCGGGGCGAGCGGCGGCTCCTACCGGGCGAAGACGCAGACGAGCCTGGCCTGGGCGCTCCATGCCGGCTTGTCCTACGCGGTGACCCCGAATCTGAAGCTCGAACTGGCCTACCGCTACCTGAACCTCGGCCAAGCGAGCACCGGCGTCCTGAACTGCTTCTGCGGACAGACCTTCGCGCCGATCAAGGTCAAGGAGATCGAGTCCCACGACATCAAGATCGGCATGCGCTGGATGTTCGGCGCGCCGGTGGTCCCGGTCGCGGCCTACGAGCCGCCCCCGCCCCCCGGCCCGATCGTCCGCAAGTACTGACGCGCGATGAGGGCGGCGGCGCGGCCGGAGGGCGCGCCGCCGCTCCCGCTCCCGCGGGTGGGGGGCACCGATCCGCGTCGCCGCCCGGCCATTAGGGTTAAGTCCTTCCTAACTTCTTCGGATTAAGTCTCGACGTCACGGTTCCGGGCGCTGCGGCGCGGATCTTCAGACAAGAGGGTGTGTGATGCGTGGATGGCTTCAACGCCGGTCGGCCGTGGCGCTCTGCGCGGCGCTGCTCGGGGTCGCTCCGGCGGCGGCGGCCGATCTGCTCCCGCCTCCGCCCCCGCTGCCCGCCCCGCCCGAGCCCCCGGTCGCCATCGGCAGCGGCTGGTACCTGCGCGGCGACTTCACGGCGAGCGACTTCTACCATCCCGGCGACGACACGCTCCCCGGCACGCCCGGCGCCAAGCTCGAGCATCTGCGCCTGAGCAACACCACGGGCGGCGGCGGCGGCATCGGCTACCGCTTCACCAGCTTCCTGCGGGCCGACGTGACCGTCGACGCGCGCACGTCGAGCCGCTTCCACGATTACAGCTCGCGCACGCATTTCGTGGAGGGCTTCAACGAGGAGGGCGGCAAGCTCGACCTCCTCACCGGCCTCGTCAACGTCTACGCGGATCTCGGCACGTGGTGGGGCTTCACCCCCTATGTCGGCGCGGGTGTCGGCGTCGCGGAGAAGCGGTTCAACGGCGGCTGGACGCAGACGACCTGCCTGACGGTGACCTGCGGCGACACCCAGCCGATCTACGCGATCGGACCGCAGACCCGGGATCTGCGCGCGAACCACACGACCACGACGCTCGCCTGGGCCGCCATGGCCGGCATCGCGTATGATTTCGGCAACGGCCTGAGCCTCGACGCGAGCTACCGCTACCTCGACGTCGGCAAGGCGCGCAGCGGCGTCGACGCCTACGGGCAGAATACCCGCCTCAAGGACATCACCGCCAACGAGGTGCGGGTCGGCCTGCGCTGGGCCTTCGGCGCGGCCCCCTTCGCGGGGCTGTTCAACGCGGCCGCCTACTGAAGACCGCATCGCCGCTTCAGAACGAGGGCCCGGAGCCACGCTCCGGGCCTTGCTCGTTTCCGGCACAATTTCAAATGGGCGGCTGGAAGGACAATGTTAAGGTTACTGTGCGAACTTTGGGTCATCGAAGCTCGCATCGCGCCGACGGGCCGTCGGGGGATCAGCCACATGCGTATCGTGACCTCTGGATTCCTGGCCGGCCTCGTCGTCGCCGGCCTCACGCCGGCGAGGGCGGCCGACCTCGACTTCGCCGCGCTTCGCGGCAGCGCCATCGAGGCGGCGGCGCCGACCGGCAACTGGGAGGGCGTCTATTTCGGCGGCCACGGCGGCTGGACGAGCACCAGTTTCGGCTTCGGCAACGTCTTCCAGGAGCCGGTCGCCACCTATCTGCGAGACACCCGCACCGAGAAAAACCTCAATGCGTCGCAGCTGCTGCGGCCCTACGGTGATCGGCGGGACGCGACGACGTTCGGTGCCTATGCGGGGATGAATTTCCAGTTCGACGAGATCGTCGTCGGCGCCGAACTCGACTATACGCATCTTGGGAAGACGGGTTCGACGTCTGACCAGATTTGGCGAGAGCTCGTCGCGAGCGACGGCTTCCTCGATGGCGTCAAGCTGAATGGCACCGCGAAGACCCGCATCGACGACTACGCGACCCTGCGGGCGCGCTTCGGCTACGATCTCGGCAATTTCCTCCCCTTCGTGACCGGCGGCTTCGCGATCGGACGAGCGCAGATCACCGACACCACCTACGTTCGGGACTACGGGTACGATCAGAAGCAGCAGAAATCGAACCAGGCCACCGGCCAGAACGTCGAGGTCACGTCTTTCGGATACTCGGATGTCCCTGGCGGGGCCCTCGCGGCTCCCGTGGCACTCTCCAAACGCAAGGAGAAGATCGTCGGCGGCGTCGCGGCGGGTGGCGGCCTCGAATTCGCGCTGACCGCCAACATCCTGCTCCGCGCCGAGTACCAGTGGGTGCAGTTCAACGATTTCGACGGCCACAAGGCGAACCTCAACACCGTCCGGGGCGGCGCGGCCGTGAAGTTCTGAACCGGCTTGCGGCCGGGCGCGAACCGCCCCAGTCTCGCGCGCCGCCCCGGAGCGGCGCAGGGCGGGGGAGGGCATGGAGCGTCTGACCGGCAAGGTCGCCCTGATCAGCGGGGGTGCGCGCGGGATCGGCCTCGCGACGGCCCGGCGCTTCGCCCAGGAGGGCGCGGCGGCGATCATCCTCGCCGACATCGACGCGGAGGAGGGCGCCCGGGCCGCGGCCACGCACCCGGCCTTCCGCTTCGCGCATCTCGACGTGACCCGCGACGGATCCTGGCAGGCGGCCGTCGACGCGGCGGCGGAGCGGCACGGCGGAATCGACGTCGTCGTCAACAGCGCCGGCATCGCGGTCGTCGCGACGATCGAGTCCGTCACCCTGGAGCAGTGGCGGCGGGTGCAGGACGTCAACGTGGACGGCACCTTCCTCGGCTGCCGCCACGCCGTGCGGATCATGAAGCCGCCCGCGGGGCGCGGCGGGTCCATCATCAATCTCTCGTCGGTGTCGGGCATCGTCGGCGGGCACAACCTGACCGCCTATAACGCCTCGAAGGGCGCGGTTCGGCTGCTCACGAAATCGGTGGCGCTGCACTGCGCCCGGCAGGGCTACGGCATCCGCTGCAACTCGATCCATCCGGGCTTCACCGAGACCGACATGCTGACCTCGCTCGCGGCCGGCGGGCGCGATCCCGAGGCCCTGCGCGAGCGCCTGCGCGGCGCGGTGCCGCTCGGCCGCAACGCGGGACCGGACGAGATCGCGGCGCTGGCCGCCTACTTGGCCGCCGATGAATCGAGCTTCGTCACCGGGGCCGAGTTCGTAATCGACGGCGGCGTCACCGCGCAGTGAGCCGGAAACCATACGGTTCAATCGGCGACCCGCCTTAACCGCCCGGTCGCCGGGATGCGCGACGCTCCGGCGCATCTCCGGAGACCCCGCCCATGCGTCGCCCGCTCCTGACCGCGTCCGTTCTGCTGCTCTCCCTCGCCGCGCCTGCGGCGGCGGATGGGATGCCGGAGGATGCGGCCCTGCCGCCCGAAGGATACGGGCCGGGTCCGGCCGCCCCGCGGCACTGGCGGCCCGCGGCGAGGCCGCGCTTCGCCCGATCGTTCCACGTCCAGCCCGTGGGTTACGGCGTGACGGACGGCGTCGTCTACCACGCCTGGATGCCCCGCAATGACCGGCTGCCGGTCTACAACGTGCCGCCGCCGTTCTTTCCCGAGGAGTGACGGCGGCCCCGCGGTGGCGCGGTCGTGGTGATGCGCCGCACCGCCGCGACGCCCCTCCGCGACGAGGGGCGCCCGGATGCCATCAGGTCTCCAGCTCGCTGTCCCAGTACAGGTAGTCGAGCCAGGTGTGGTGGTACTGCCGGTGATCGAATTCCGGCTGGCGGCGGTGCAGCTCGTAGCGGCTCGGCCGGCGCGGCTCGTTGAGGAGAGGCATCTCCGCCTCCTCGGGGGTCCGGTTCGCCTTGCGCAGGTTGCACGGGCTGCAGGCCGCGACCACGTTCTCCCAACTCGACTGTCCGCCGCGCGAGCGCGGCACCACGTGGTCGAAGGTGAGCCCGCCGGCGGGAAGCCGGAGGCCGCAATACTGGCAGCTGAACGTGTCGCGCAGGTAGATGTTGTAGCGGGTGAAGGCCGGCGAGCGCGCCATCGCCACGTAGTTCTTCAGCGCGACGACGCTCGGCACCTTCAGTGAGCGGCTCGGCGAGCGCGCCTCGACGTCGTAGCTGGCGACGAGGGTGACGCGATCCAGGAACAGGGCGGTGAAGGCGTCCTTCCACGACCACAGCGAGAGCGGGTTGTACGAGAGCGGGCGGTAATCCGCGTTCAGCACGAGGGTTTGAAGATCCAGCATCATCCTTCCCTGGCGACTGGCCGGACGCCGCGAGAGGATCCGGCGGGGTGCCGGGCCTCGCGGCGCTCGCGGAGGGAGGAGATGGGAGCCATCGCCTACCTCACGCGCTGTCCGGGGGGAGTGAGGGGACACGGCGGAAGGCCGGCACGGCCGCCCTCGGGGCGGTTGCCGCGGATCGCCGGTGCCCGGTGTCGTGCCGGGCCTCTGTGCTGCTGGACCGTGATGAGCGACGCCATCGGCTCACAGCAGACCGGAAGGGCCGAGTCCATTGCGATGTCATTCTAGAAGCAGCATGACAGGGTTGTGAAGGTTTCGACGCTCTCCTGCGGCGTCGCACCCTGAGAATCGCCGGGATGCCCACAGCGATCCCTGCCCCGGCGATTTTTCGCCCCATTGCTCGGCGATGTCCCCGGCCGAGCCACACCCCTTGCGTCATCTGCCCCTTGCGTCATCCGCGCGAGGGACCAGATCGGCGGGGCGCGCCGGCCACCCTCCTCCGGGACCGCGCGCCCACCGACCAGAAGGATCGCCATGACCGGACCGCGCCGTTGGATCGCCGCCCTGCTGGCCGTCGCCGTTCTGGCGCCGGGTGTCGCCTGCGCGCAGCCCGAGACGCCCGCCAAGGCGCAGCCGGTGAAGGCGGCCCCGGCCCCCGCTCCGGCGGCGCCGGCCCAGGGCGCAGCCGCGCCGGCGGCCGCTGAGGCGCCCAAGCCGCCCCCGACGCCGATCTCCGAGCAGATCAAGCAGATCCGCGCCCAGCTCGACGCCGAGAAGGCGGATCTCGACCAGCGCGAGCAGGCCCTGACGCATCACGACCTGAGCAAGGACGACCTCGCCCTTCTGCGGGAGGGGATCGACCCGGTGGCGGAGCGGCTGCGCCACGTCATCGACTTCCTGTCGCCGCGCCTCGACGCCGCCAAGGAGCGCCTGAATCAGCTCGGGCCCAAGCCCAAGGAAACCGCCGAGACTCCCGACGTGGCGCAGGAGCGCGCCCAGCGCGAGGCGGGCGTCGCCGAGGTGGACGAGACCATGCGGCTCGCCCGCTCGCTCCTCGTCCAGAGCGACCAGATCAGCGAGCAGATAAGCCGCCGCCGCCGCGCGGCCTTCACCCGCGCGCTGTTCGAGCGCACCGACGGGCTCGTCAGCCCGAACCTATGGTCGCGGGCGGCCGCGACGCTGCCGCGCGACCTCAAGACCGCGCAAAGCGCCCTCGACGACACGATGGCGCAGCTTCGCCGCAACGGCACCCCCCTGCGGCTCGCCGCGGTCGCCCTGGCGATCGGCGTCTCGGTCGCCCTCTATATCGGCCGCCGCCACATCGCCCCGCGCCTCGGCCGCCGCCGCGCGCCGATCGAGGGAGGCGCCGCCCCGTCCCGGCGCGCCAAGGTGCTGGCGGCCTGGCGGGTCGTCCTGGCGGGGGCGGTGCCCGCGGTCGTCGGCAGCGTGGTCGTCGGCACCGCCGTCGAGGCGACCGGCCTGGTACCGGACCGCTACACGGTGGTCGTCCACGGGATCCTGATGGCGCTCGCCTTCGTGGCCGTGGTCGAGGCGGTGACGGACGCGCTGCTCTCGCCCGGCAAGCCGGGCTGGCGCCTCGTGGCCATGGAGGACGAGACCGCCGAGCGCCTGACGCGGCTCGTGGTGGGCATCGCCTTCGTGATCGTCGTCGGGCGCACCATCGAGGAGGTGAACGAGGCGATCTCGGTCGGTCTGCCGATCAGCATCGTGACCCGCGGCGTCTTCGCGGTGGCGGTCTCGGTGGTGCTCGCGGAGGGCCTGCGGCGCTTCGCGGCCCGCGCGGATTCCGAGGAGGCCTGCTTCGGTCCCTACGTGGCGGCCGAGTCCAATACCGGCATCGGCGGTCCGCTGCGCATCCTCGGCTGGATCGTGGCGGCGGCAGTCGCCCTCTGCGCCCTGTCGGGCTACATCGCGCTGTCCTCCTTCCTCATCGACCAGCTCCTGTGGACGGCGATCGCGGTGGCGCTGCTCTACCTTGCGATCAGCAGCGCGGACGCCTTCATCGCCGGCACCCTCCAGGCGGATTCGCGCATCGCCACGGCGCTCCAGGCCAATACCGGCCTGCGCAAGAAGTCGCTCAACCAGATCGCGGTGCTGATGGGCGGCCTCGTGCGGGTGGCGCTGATCACCGCCGCGGCGGTGCTGCTCCTCGCCACCTGGGGCGTCGATTCCACCGACATCTACGCGTCGGTGCGGGCGGCGTTCTTCGGCTTCAAGGTCGGGGACGTCACGATCTCGCTCTCCACCATCGTGGTGGCGATCGGCCTGTTCATCCTCGGCCTCGCGATCTCGCGGGTGGTGAAGAGCTGGCTGGAGAACACCTACCTGCCGGCGACGGACCTCGATCCCGGCCTGCGCAACTCGATCGCGACCGTGACCGGCTATGTCGGGTTCCTGGTCTCGCTGGCGATCGCCTTCTCGTATCTGGGCCTCAGCCTGGAGAAGATCACGATCGTGGCCGGCGCGCTCTCGGTCGGTATCGGTTTCGGCCTGCAATCGATCGTCAACAACTTCGTCTCGGGCCTGCTGCTCCTGTGGGAGCGCCCGATCCGGGTCGGCGACCTCGTGGTGATCGGCGACAACGAGGGCTACGTGCGGCGCATCAGCGTGCGCTCCACGGAGATCCAGACCTTCGACCGCTCGTCGGTGATCGTGCCAAACTCCAACCTGATCTCCGGCGTGGTGAAGAACCGGGTGCGGGGCGACCGCACCGGCCGTGTCACGATCTCGGTGAGCGTGCTGCGCAACCAGGACCCCGTCCGTGCGGCCGACCTGATCGCCGGCTGCGCCAAGGCCCACCCGGACGTGCTGAAGGAGCCGCCGCCCCGCGTGGTGTTCCGCAAGATCGGCGACCCCTTCCTCGAATTCGAGATGTTCGCCATGATCACCGACGTCGGCCTGCAGATGAAGGTGCAGAGCGACCTGAATTTCGCGGTGTTCAAGACCTTGTCCGAGGAGGGTCTCATCCCCAATCTCGGACCGGGTGCGAGCATCGTCACCGTGCAGGGGCTGGAACCGGTGCAGGACGCGCTGGGGCGGATCGCGCAGGCGGTGGTGCCCGCGGCGGCCTTGGCCGGCGGCTCCGGCAGCACGATGGCGGGCGAGCGCCGCAGGAGCCCCGAGACCGTGCCGTGATGCCTTCCCGTTCCCTCCTGCGCCTCGCCTCCCTCGCCGGGCTCGCGCTCGGTCTCTCCGCCTGCGCGGGGACGGAGGTGGTTCGCCAAACGCCAGCCGGTCCGAGCCTGTACTGGCCGATGACGAGCGCGAGCGCGCAGCTCGATCTCGACACGGCCCGCGACATGATCGGGGCGTACCGGCGCAACAAGGGCCTGCCGATGCTGGCCCTCGATCCGGGGCTGCAGCGCCTCGCCGAGACCGAGACCGCCGCGATGGCGGCTGCGGACAGGCCGAGCCAGGCGGACATCGTCAAGACGGTGGCGGCCCGGATGGGGTTCGCCGATCCCAAGGCGAACCTCTCGGCCGGCTACCACACGCTGGCCGAGGCGTTCTCGGGCTGGCGCGACAGCCCCGCCCACAACGCGGTGCTGCTCTCGCCCGACGCCACCCGCATGGGCATCGCGACCGCCTACGCGCCGGGATCGAAGTACAAGGTGTACTGGGCGCTGCTGGTAGCGAAGTAGAAGGGGGTGGCGAGGGGAATCATAGAAAGCGCTGTGATTCCTGAACCATCCGTTGGCGATAAACCCGCTTCCTCACGCTGAGGTGCGCTGTGTCGTCCAGACACGCTCATCTGGCGGATCGACGACAGAGATCTGCACACGTCGTCAGAGGCCGGACCCGGGCCGCGTCAGCCCGGGATGAGGCCGGCCACCACGCGGTCCGATTCCCTCTCGCTCTCGGCCAACCCCGCCACCACGCCGGCGCGGTCCGTCGCGGTGCGGTTCTGGCTCATCTTCCGCTTGCCTTCGAGGCGCGTGATCGGCAGGCGCAGCCCGACGATCCCGCGCAGCTGGGCGGCCACGAAGTCGGGCGGCGCGTCGCCCACCGCCCAGGGGGCCTGCCGCTCGCCCTCGTGCAGGTTGGTCAGGCGCGTGACCACGGCGAGCAGGCGGTCGGCATCGTGGAAGAACTCGACCGGCCCGTGCGCGTGCACCGTCACGTAGTTCCAGGTCGGCACGACCTTCCCGGTCTCCTGCTTGGTCGCGTACCACGCGGGCGTCACGTAGGCGTCCGGCCCCATGAAGATCGCCAGAGCCTCGCCGATCGCCGGAACCCGCCAGTGCGGGTTGGCCTTCGCCACGTGGCCGTAGAGCACGCCGTGCTCGCCCTCGTCCTCGGCGAGGAACAGGGGGAGGGGGGTGACCAGCGGCCCCTCGGCCGTGGCGGTGACGAGGTTCGCCAGGCGCGAGGCCCGGATCGTCGCGCGCAGGCTCTCCCGGTCGTCGTCGCGGAAGGCGGGGGGCATGTACATGGCGGACCTCGATGCGTCGGCACAAGAGATGCCGCCGCGCGGGCCCGCTGGGAAGAGCCGTCACCGCCCGGGGGACGCGGCCCGCGAGGGGCGGCGACATCCTATCGCATGCGCTCGGGTCCCGCCGGGACGCGGATGCTGCTGTCGTGGCGGCGCGCGGATCCGCCCTCCGCCGCGATCACCCGGCGGACCGGCTCACGGAAATCCGCTCTCGGGCGCCACGGGCGGTGCATCGCGCAGGAGCGTGATCGTCACCCGGCGGTTGGCCGCGATGTAGGGGTTGTCCGGGAAGAGCGGGTCGGTGTCGGCCCTGCCCGACACCACGGTGAAGCGCTCGTCCGGCACCCCGCTCGACGCCAGGATCTCGCGGACGCTGATCGCCCGTCCGGCCGAGAGTTCCCAGGGCGGAGCCGGGGGGCGCTGGCCCGGCCGCGTCGCCGAGGTGTAGCCCGCCACCGCGATCCGGTTCGACATCTGCCGCAGCACCGGGGCGATCCGCTCCAGAACCTGCCGGGTGCGGTCGTTGGGCCGCGTCGAGCCGTCCGGGAACATCGAGCGGTTGTCCTGGTCGACGATCGAGACGTCGAGGCCGCGCTCGCTCTCGTGGATCAGCACGTTCTTCGACAACTCGGCGATGTCCGGCAGGTCCTGGAGCGCTTGGCGCAGGCTCGCCATGGCGAGGCCGAACCCGTCCCGGTAGCCGTTCTGCGGAACGCCGTTGTCGAAGACCTCGTCGGGCTTGGGCGGCGTCGTGCGGTCGGAGGCTTTGTCGGGCGTGATCGGGCGCAGGTCGCGCAGCCGGGTGGCGCTCGGCAGCCCGTCCTTCTCGATGATGCCGTTGAAGCGGCTCTCCTTGTTGACGCCGAAGGCGTCGCGGAACGAGCCGGCGATGGCCTGGAGCTTGCGCTGGTCCTGCGTCGAGTAGGCGCAGACCATCACGAAGAAGCTCATCAGCAGCGCCATGAGGTCCGCGAAGGTCACGAACCAGCCGTGCCCCCCGTGGGCGCCGCCCCGCTTGCGTCTGGCCACGGCTCTCCCCCCGTCCCGGTCCGAGGCTCAGGCCGCCTCGGCCAGTTCCTCGCGGTTGTTGTGGGGCAGGTAGGCGACCAGCATCTCGCGCACGAGCGAGGCGCTCTTCGCGTCGCGGATCAGCAGGATCCCGTCGATGATGAGGGAGCGCGACGTGTCCTCCTCCTCCAGCTTGACGTGCAGCTTGTCGGCGAGCGGCAGGGCGATCATGTTCGAGATCAGCGCCCCGTAGAGGGTGGCCAGCAGCGCGGTCGCCATGGCCGGGCCGAGCTTCGAGGGGTCGGACATGTTGGCGAACATCGACACCATGCCGGTGATGGTGCCGATCATGCCCCAGGCCGGCGCGCAATCGCCGAAGGCCCGGTAGACCTTCGAGCCCTCCTCGAGATGCATCAGGAAGTTGTCGCGGTCGCGCTCCATCGTGTCGCGGATGAAGTCGCGGTCGTAGCCGTCCGCGATGTAGCGCACCCCCTGGGCCAGGAAGGGGTCGGCGATGGCGAGGTTCTCCAGGGCCATCGGGCCGGACTTGCGCACCGTCTCGGCGATCTGGGTGATCTCCTCGATCAGCTCGCGCGGGCGCACGGCGCGCATGCTGAAGGCGTAGCGCAGCCCCATCGGCACGCCGTGCGCGATGACCGAGAAGGGGAAGCGCAGCATGGTCGCGGCGGTGGAGCCGCCGAAGATCACGACGAGCGCGTGCTTGTCGTAATAGGCCGCGAAGTGGCCGCCATCGAGGAGGATCAGCACCACGACGACGCAGACGCCGCCGATGAGGCCGAGGCCGGTTGCGAGATCCATGGCGCCCAGAGGTCCCTCAGGCCCCGCGACGAGAAGGGGGCTTCCACAGGGTAGGGCGATCAGGCTCAACGAAGGGTAAAGCGTCGGCGCCGTCATGCGGCGTTCAGCCATTGCGGGCCATAAGGTGTTGGTCGGCGTGACGGATCCGAGCCGAAGATCCGCGCCGGTGCTTTCTCGGAGTCCCTCATCCCATGCGGCTGCTGCGTCTCTACGGGCGGGTCATGCGCCAGCTCGGCCCCGACCTGCGCCTCGGCATCGTGCTCACCCTCGCCAACGTGGCGCTGGCGGCGGCGGCCTTCGCCGAGCCGGTGCTGTTCGGGCGCATCGTCGACCGGCTCGGCCATACCCCTTCGGGCGCGGAGGGCGGCGCGTCCACCGGCTCGCTGCTGCTGATGGTCGGCGCCTGGGTGGGCTTCGGCCTGTTCACCATCGCGGCGAGCGTGCTGATCGCGCTCCACTCGGACCGGCTCTCGCACCGGCGCCGCCTCGGGGCCATGGCCGGCTACTTCGAGCACGTCCTCGACCTGCCGCTCGCCTTCCACGCCGTGCACCATTCGGGCCGCGTGCTCAAGGCGATGCTGGAGGGCACGAACGGCATGGCGTGGCTGTGGCTCGGCTTCTTCCGCGACCATTGCGCGGCCCTCGTCTCCCTCACCGTGCTGCTGCCCCTGACGCTGATCCTGAACTGGCAGCTCGGCGCGATCCTGCTCGTCCTCGTCGCCGCCTTCACGGTCCTGACCGCCTTCGTGCTGCGCCGGACCGAGACGATGCAGGGGCGCGTCGAGCAGTACCATTCTGGGCTGGCGGCGCACGCTTCCGACGCCCTCGGCAACGTCGCGGTGATCCAGTCCTTCACCCGCGCCAAGGCCGAGAAGGAGGCGATGCACGGCATCATCCGCGATCTCCTCGACGCGCAGACGCCGGTCCTGTCCTGGTGGGCGCTGGCCTCGGTCGCCACGCGCGCCTCCGCGACCCTGACGATGACGGCGATCTTCGTCACCGGCCTCGTGCTGCACGAGCGCGGCGAGGCCAGCGTCGGCGACGTCGTCTCCTTCATGAGCCTCGCCACGCTCCTCGTCGGGCGCCTCGACCAGGTCGTGTCCTTCGTCAACGGGCTGTTCATGCAGGCGCCCAAGATGCAGGAATTCTTCGACATCCTCGACACGGTTCCGTCGGTTCGCGACCGTCCCGGCGCCCGCCCGGTGGAGCGCATCGCCGGCGCCGTCGCGTTCGAGAACGTCACCTTCTCGTATGACGGCCGGCGCAACGCCCTCGACGGGATCGACTTCGCGGTGCCCCCGGGCGAGACCGTCGCCCTCGTCGGCACGACGGGCTCTGGCAAGTCGACGACGCTGAGCCTCCTCCACCGCGCCTTCGACCCCGAGACCGGGACGATCCGGATCGACGGGGAGGACATCCGCGACCTCTCGGTGGCCTCGCTCCGGCACAATATCGGCGTCGTGTTCCAGGAGCCGATGCTGTTCGCCCGCTCGATCCGCGAGAACCTGCAGGTCGGGCGCCCCGACGCCACCGACGCGGAGATGCTCGATGCCCTGGAGCGCGCCCAGGCGGCCGATTTCCTCGCCCGTCAGCCGGACGGCCTCGACACGGTGATCGGCGAGCGCGGCCGCTCGCTCTCCGGCGGCGAGCGCCAGCGCCTGTCGATCGCCCGCGCCCTCCTGAAGAACCCGCCGGTGCTGATCCTCGACGAGGCGACGAGCGCCCTCGATGCCGCCACCGAGCGCAAGCTCCAGGCGGCCCTGGAGGAGGTCATGCGGGGCCGCACCACCTTCGTCATCGCCCACCGCCTCGCCACGATCCGAAGCGCCGACCGCATCCTGGTCTTCGACCACGGCCGCATCGTCGAATCGGGTCGCTTCGACGACCTCGTGGCTCAGGGCGGTCGCTTCGCGGAACTCGCCCGCGCCCAGTTCATCGCCGCGGACACCCCCGCCGAATCCTATCCGCTCGCCGCGTGACGAGGGTGCGGCCGCGGTCTTCGCCGCTGCCGCCCGTCGACCCCCGGGGGCGATTCGTTACCCTGTTTTTCTCTGGCGATTAATTGGATTTTAAATATTATATTTGCCGATATCGGCAAGAATATCAGATGAATTCGCTGTCGATTACTTGACCTTGGTTCTGCCGAAATCTCATCTCAAGACTGTCATCGGCGCGGTGATCTTGACCAGCGGCGCCCTGACGAGCCGCCGCGGAGATCCCTGGCGGACGATGATCACGGATACGAGTTCTCCATGACGGATGCGTCGCTGTTCCTGAAACTCGCCGCCGCGATGACGATGGTGGCGGCGGCCGGCCAGGGCATCCGCTTCGCCCTCGATGCCTGGATCCGGCTCGCCCCCGCCGGCGCGGCGGAGGAGGCGATCGGGGATTGACGCGACCGGGCCGGGCCACGCCCGGAATCGTCGGCCGCGCGGCCTGGGGGATCACCGGTTGCCGTCCCTGGGCGGGCGAACCGGCGAGGGGCGCAGATCCTCAACCGTCCTGCCGGAGCAGCCACGCATCGTTGTCGGCCAGGAAGGCCAGCAGCAGCGTGGCGTAATCCGGTCCGACCGCGTCGCGGACGCTCGGACGCGCCGCGAGGGCACGGGCCCAGGCCGTCACCTTCGGCAGCCCGTCGAGCACCCGGGCCGGTCCCAGCCTGTCGAAGACTTCGAAGTACCGGAAGATCGGCGCGAACACCGCGTCGACCAGGCTGAAAGCCTCCCCGGCGAAGAAAGGGCCTGACGCGAGTTCGGCCTCGACCCGCGAGAATTTGGCGACCAGCGCCGCTTGCGTCGCCCGGAAGGACGCGCCATCGCGCGCTGTTTCGAAACCCCAGAGGTCCGACAGGATGGCGGACCCGAACTCGATCCAGCCCCGGTGCCGCGCCCGCGCGAGGGTGTCCGCGGGATGAAGGCGTCGGCCGGGCTGCGTCTCTTCGATGTACTCGCAGATCGCCGCGCTCTCGAACAGCGCCGTCTCGCCACCGTCCTCGCCGCGAACGAGCAGGAGCGGCACCTTCCCGCGCGGGGAGACGGCCAGGAACCAGTCGGGCTTGGCCTTGAGATCGACCATCCGGCGGTCGAAGGCGATGTTCTTCTCCGCCAGGGCGATGGCCGCGCGCTGAACGTAGGGGCACAGGGGGTGACTGATCAGCGTGAGGGGCGGGACGGTCATCGGAGGCTCCACGCGGCGGGTGAGCGGGGAAGCGGCGACGAGCGGCGCAGGGCGAGGGCCCCGTCGCCGATCAGGGCCTGCGCGACGGACAGCACGACGAGGTAGGCCGGGTATTCCCACCCCCCGCCGGGCGCGGTGAACACCCAGCCGCGGCCGCCATGCGCCCAGATGACGGCGCCGATCAGGGCCGGCGTCAGCGCGAGCGCGACCCGGCGGGCTTCGATGCCGAGGACCAGCATGATCCCGCCGGCCGCCTCGGCCGCGAAGGTCGCGTAGGCGAGCCAGCCGGGCAGGCCGAGGGACTCGAAATACGCCGCCGTGCCCGGCAGGCCGTAGACCCAGAGCTTCAGGACGAGGCTGTGCGCCAGGTACATGGTGCCGAGACTCACCCTCAACAGCGCCGCACCCCAGGCGACTCCGTCACGCCGCCTCATCCGCGCGTCCTCGCTCCTCGAGATAGATGCAGATGCATCCATATTCGCGGCTTGCGGTCGTCGTCAAGATGGATGTAATTGCATCGATGTCGGCGATCCCGAATATCGACCCGCTGCCGCGCCCCGTCATGAATGCCTGGATCGGGCTGATGCGCGCGCAGCGCGCCATCCTGGCCGCGGTCGAGGGCGACCTGAGAGCGGCGGGATTGCCGCCCCTCGGCTGGTACGACGTCCTGATCGAGCTGCACCGGGCGCCGGAGGGACGCCTGAGGCCCTACGAGATCGAGCAGCGGACCCTGATGGCGCAGTACAACCTGTCGCGGCTCCTCGACCGCCTGGAGGACAGCCAGCTCGTCCGCAAGGACGCCGCGCCGGAGGACCGGAGAGGCCGCTGGATCGCGATCACGGACCTCGGGAGGCAGGTCCGGGAGCAGATGTGGGAGGTCTATCGCGAGTCTCTTCGGCACAACCTCGCCGAGAAACTCGACGAACGGGAGGCCGAAGAGCTCTCGCGGTTACTGGGCTTGCTGCTGAAGTGAGACAACCCTCGGGCTGATCGGACGGGCCGGGAGCGGGGCCTCAATGCAGCGTGTCACCCGGCGTCCCGCCCGGCTCGATCGCCTCCGCGAACGGAAACTCGAAGATCACCAGACCCGTCTCGTCGGTGACCTCCAGGCTGGCCGACAGGAGGCGCGACGAGGCCGCGCTGTCGCGCAGGATCTCCCGGATCAGGACGCGGGCAACCTCCCAGGCCTCGTCGGGGTCGCGCAGGACGCGGCCGTCGGGGTCGGGCAGGCGATCGTCGCCCACGCGGGTGGCGAAGAAGTAGCGCGGCATGGCGGTCGATCTCACGGCTTCGGGCAGGAATCCTGACGGCGCGGCGCCCGCGGGAAATCGAGGACGGCGCGCGCGTAGGTCTCCACCACTTCCGAGAAGGGCTGGCGGGCCGCCGTGAACAGCACGGCCCGGTGGCTGAAGAGTTCGTCCGGGATGGCGAGGGGTCCGCAGGAATCGGCGGGCGGCGCGGCTTGGTCCCAGCCCTCGGGGAGCGGCTGCCAGATCAGGCGGCTCTCCACCGTCTGGCGCGTGGGCTTGAGCGCCTGCACGGCGCGACCGAAGGGCGTGTCCGTCTCCTCCAGCAGGCGGTTCATCTCCGGCGTCAGCCGTCCCGGCACGTACCAATTGTCCGCCTCCGAGAGCACGTGCGCGCCGCAGGCGAGGCGCACCCGGCGGTAGCGCACCGGCTCGTCCGGTCCGACCTGCAGCCGCTGGCGCGTCTCGGGACTCGCCGGGCGGTCAATCTCCCGCACGAGCTGCGCCGAAAGACGGGGCTCGGGCGCGAGGTGATGGGCGCCGCACCACGCTTCGAGGGTGGCGGTCGCGCTCCGCGAGGCGAGGAGCTGCGCGTGCAGGGTCTGCACCACCGCCGTGGCCTCGACGCGGCTCAGGTAGGTGTCGGTCCAGGTTGGCGGGGTGGCGGCCCGGGCCGGCAGGGCCGCCAGGGCGGCGAGGCAGAGGAGCGGGCGCATCGGGACCATCGCATCGTCCTTACGGGAACCACCCGCCTGGATTGCTCGGGGCGCGGCGGAAGGGAAGTGGGGTGCCGTCATCATCCTCTGGCGCATCCCGCGCCGTTGCGGCAGACAGGCCGCGCTGACGCGAGGAGACGGCGATGTCGGGCGGGCACGGGGCGGTCGAGGGATCGAACAAACGGGTGGCGCTGCTGATCTCGGTGCTGGCGCTGTTCCTGGCGCTGGGCGAGACCTTCGGCAAGAGCGCGCAGACCGAGGCGCTCGGCGCCAACGTCGAGGCGAGCAACCTCTGGTCCTTCTTCCAGGCGAAGACGATCCGCATGACGGTGGTGCGCACCGCGACCGAGCAGGCGGCGCTCGAGGCCGGCGCGGGGCCGGACGCGGTGAAGAAGCAGGTCGAGGAGTGGCAGAAGACCATCGCGCGCTGGGAGTCCGAGCCCTCGACCGGCGAGGGCCGCAAGGAGCTGTCGGCGCGTGCCAAGGCGGCGGAGGAGCGCCGGGACCTCGCGCTGGCGCGCTACCACCATTACGAGCTCGCCTCCGCGGCCTTCCAGATCGGCATCGTGCTGGCTTCCGCCGAGGTGATCACCGGGATGGTCGCCCTGGCGGTGGCGGGTGGCCTCCTCGGGGTCGCCGGGATCGGCATGCTGGCGGTCGGCCTCTACGCGCCCCACGCCATCCACCTGTTCTGAGGCTCAGCCGAACACGTCGCCGGTGATGGTCCGGTACCAGGCGGCGGCCTCGTTCGCCTCCTCGACCCGCACCTCCGGCCCGGCATCGAGCGGGCTCGTCCCGCCCGCACCCTCGACATCGGCCAGCACGCCGTTCGCCGGCTGGTAGACGCCGGCGACGGAGATGCCGTAGCCGGGCGCCACGAGGCTGTAGCAGGTGTTGATCAGCTTCGGGGCGCCGGGCGCGCGGCCGGACAGGAGGTCGATGACCGCCTGCGCGCAGACCTTCGCCTGCGCGTTGGCCGAGAAGGCGGATTTCGGCATCGCGCCCGCGATGGCGGCATCCCCGATCACGTGGATGCCGGGAACGAGGCGCGATTCGAAGCTGACCGGGTCGATCGGGCACCAGCCGGTCCGGTCGGCGACGCCGGCCGAAGCGGCGATCGGCGCCGCGCGCTGGGGCGGGATGATGCAGGCGACGTCGGCCTTGTAGTCCTGGAAGTCGGTCTTCACCGTCATGCCGCCGGGATCGACCGCCGTGACCTGCCCGCCGCCGGCGAGCGGCACGTATTCGAGGTGGTCGGGGTAGAGCGCCTTCCAGGCCGCCTGGAACAGCTTCTGCTTCGAGAACGTGTCCTTCGCGTCGAGCACGATCAACTTCGCGCGCGGCTTCGTCGTCTTAAGGAGGTGGGCGATCAGGCTCGCCCGCTCGTAGGGGCCCGGCGGGCAGCGATAGGGATTGCCGGGGACGGACATCACCACCGTGCCGCCGTCGGGCATCGCCGCGAGCTGGCGGGAGAGGAGTTCGGTCTGCGCGCCGGCCTTCCAGGCGTGGGGCATTACCTCGGCCGCGGCCTCGTCGTAGCCCGGCAGGGCGTCGAAGCGCAGCGCGATCCCGGGCGACAGGATCAGGCGGTCGTAAGGGACGCTCCCGCCATCGGCGAGAGCCACGCGCTTGGCGTTGCCGTCGATCCCGGTGGCGCGGGCGCGCACCACCGTGACGCCCGCCGCGCTCAGGCCCTCGTAGCCGAAGCGCTGCGCCGCCATCGGCTGGAGGCCGACGATGACCTCGTTGCTGAACGGGCAGGCGACGTAGGTCTCCTCGGCCTCGATCAGCGTCACGGGGAGCCCGGCCTGCCGCAGCGCGCGGGCGGCGGAGGCACCCCCGAACCCGCCGCCGAGGACGACGACGCGCCCGGCCGCGCCCTGCGCCAGGGCGGGGCGGGCCAGGGTGAGCCCCGCCAGCCCGCCGAGCAGGCTGCGTCGCGTGGTCCTCGTCACGGAGCCTCCTGATGCGAGAGGTACTCGGCGATGGCACGGCTCTCCGGCTCCGTGAAGCCCTTGGCGATCCGGGTCATCACGCTCGCCGGGTGCGCGCCCGACCGGTAGGCGGCGAGCGCGGCGGCGATCTCGTCGGCGGGCTTGCCCGCGAGGGGCCCGAAGGCGCCCTCGCCGTGGCGGCCGTGACAGCCCGAGCAGGAGGAGGCGCCGGGCGGCGCGTCGACCGGAGCGGCCGCCGCCGCCCCGGAGACGAGCAGGAGGGCGAGGGCGAGGGCTCTCACGCGCGCCGCAGGTCCGTGTTCCGGAGCGGGATCTGCCGCACCCGCTTGCCGGTCGCCGCGAAGACCGCGTTGAGGACGGCCGGCGCCGCCACCGCGATGGTCGGCTCGCCCACGCCGCCGATGAAGCCGCCCGACGGCATCAGGATCGCCTCCACGGCCGGCATCTCGTCCAGGCGCAGCACCGGGTAGCTGTCGAAGTTCGTCTGCTCGATCCGCCCGTCCTTGACGGTGCACTCCCCGTAGAGCGCCGCCGAGAGGCCGTACACGAAGGAGCCCTCGACCTGCGCGGCGATCTGCTGCGGGTTGACGGCGACGCCCGGATCGGTCGCCGCGACGATGCGGTGGATCTTGAGGCTGCCATCGTCGCGCACGGTGACCTCGGCGGCCCCCGCCACGTAGCTGCCGAAGCCCATGATCTGGGCGATGCCGCGATGCACGCCCTCTGGCGGCTTGCGGTCCCAGCCGATCCGCTCGGCCACCGCGTTCAGCACCGCGAGGTGCTTGGGGTGCTTCGCCATCAGCTTGCGCCGGAAGGCGAGGGGATCCTGGCCGGCCGCCAGCGCCACCTCGTCCATGAAGCATTCGAGGTAGATGGCGTTCGGGTTGGTGTTCACGCCCCGCCAGAAGCCCGGGATGATGTGCGGGTTGCGCATCGCGTGATCAATCAAAAGGTTCGGGACCGTGTAGCCGAACGCCGCCTCCACCCCGCCCGGGTTGAGGCCCTGGAAGGTCACCGGGTCCTTGCCGTCCGGAGCGAGGCGCCCCGGCGCGATCGCCGCGACGATCGACTGGCCGGAGATGCGCATGTGCAGCGCAGTGAGGTTGCCATCCCGGTCGAGGCCGGCCCGCATCCGGCACTGCGTGACCGGATGGTACCGGCCATGCGTCATGTCCTCCTCGCGGGTCCAGATCAGCTTGATCGGGGTGCCCGGCATCTCGCGGGCGATCAGCACCGCCTGGCGCACCCAGTCGTGGGTGGCCCCGCGCCGCCCGAAGCCGCCGCCGAGGAGGAGCTTGTAGACCTCGCATTGCCGCGGCGAGAGCCCGGCGGCCTCCGCGGCCGCGGCGAGCGCCGCCTCGCCGTTCTGGGTGGGCGTCCAGACCTCGCAGCGCTCCGGCGTCCACCGCGCCGTGGCGTTCATCGTCTCCATGGTGGCGTGGTTCTGGAACGGGACCGCGTAGGTCGCCTCCACCACCTTGGCGGCGTTGCCGAGCGCCGCCTTGGCGTCGCCGGTCTTGTTGCCGACGAAGGCCTCGTCCGCGTCGAGCCCCTCCTTCAGCATGGCGGCGATCGTGGCGCTCGACACCGCGGCGTTCGGGCCCTCGTCCCACACGATGGGCAGCGCCTCGACGGCCGTCTTCGCCCGCCAGAACGTGTCGGCGATGACGGCGACGCCGCTGTCGCCGACCTGCACCACCTTCTTGACGCCCGGCATCCCGGCGACCGCCGCCGCGTCGAAGCTCTTCACCCGGCCGCCCGTCACCGGGCAGTCGCGGATCGCGGCGTTCAGCATGCCGTCGAGCGTCAGGTCCATGCCGTAGACCTGGCTGCCGTCGAGCTTCGGCGCCGTGTCGAGGCGCTTCAGCGGCTTCCCGGCGATCGTCCAGTCCTTCGGGTCCTTGAGCGGCACCTCCTTCGGCACCGGAATCGCGGCGGCGCGCGCGGCGACCTGGCCGAAACTCGTCGTCCGTCCGGATCCGGGATGCGCGATGACGCCCTTCTCGACCCGGCACTCGCCGGGCGGCACGCCCCAGCCCTCGGCCGCGGCGGCGACGAGCATCAGCCGGGCGGCGGCCCCGCCCTGGCGGACGGCGCTGTAGGATTCGCGGATGCCGCGGCTGCCGCCGGTCGAGAAGTCGCCCCAGACGCGCTGGCGGGCGAGGTTCTGGCCCGGCGTCGGATACTCGGTCGTGACGCGGTTCCAGTCGCAGCCGAGTTCCTCGGCGACGAGCTGGGCGAGGCCCGTGAGGGTGCCCTGACCCATCTCCGAGCGGGCGATGCGGATGACCACCGTCTCGTCCGGGCGGACCACCACCCAGGCATTGACCTCGGGTGTGGCGGCGGGCGCGGCCTGCGCCGGATCGGGAAGGTGGAAGCCGAGGCTGAAGGCCCCCGCTGCGGCGGCGGAGCCGGTCAGGAAGACGCGGCGGGAGAGGGCGGGGCGGATCTCGCTCGTCATGCCGTCCTCCTCAGCCGCGTCCGGCCTCGCCGCCCTCGGCGGCGAGGCGGATGCCGGCGAGCACGCGATTGTAGGTGCCGCAGCGGCAGATATTGGTGATCTCCCGCCGGATCTCCTCGTCCGACGGCTTCGGGTTCTGCGCGAGGAGCGCGGCCGAGGCCATGATCATGCCGGACTGGCAGAAGCCGCATTGCGGCACGTCGAGCGCCGCCCAGGCCTTCTGAACCGGGTGCGAGCGGTCCTGGCTCAGCCCCTCGATGGTGACGATCTTCTGCGCCTCGGTCACTGCCGAGAGCGGCAGCGAGCAGGAGCGCACCGCCTGCCCGTCGATATGGACCGTGCAGGCGCCACACTGCGCGATGCCGCAGCCGTACTTGGTGCCGGTGAGCCCGACCTGCTCGCGGATCACCCAGAGCAGCGGCGTGTCAGGCTCCGCGTCGACCTCGCGCACGGATCCGTTGATCGTGAGACGCGTCATCCTCGGTCACCCTCCCCGGCCTGACCGAGCGCGCATCGCACCGCGTTCGGCCCGCTCCATTTGCGGGTGAGAACTAATCCATATGGACAGGGCGTCAATTGACGGATGCGCGAGGGGAGGGGTGCATCTCGCGGTTGCTGTACGCGCAAACGCGCCGGATGCTAATGTTTCGCCATCCCACGAGGCGGGATCGCATGAACTTCCACGCTCCACCCGGCCGCGCGGACCCGGCCCTTCGCCGCTTCAGCACCGATGATCTGCGGAGAATGACCGAGGCCGGCATTCTCGACGAGGACGAGCGGGTCGAACTGCTGGACGGAGAACTCGTGGAGATGGCCGCGAAGGGGCACGCACACGAGGTCGTCAAGAACGCGCTCCTCCGGCTGATCATTCCGGCCGTCTCGTCGGACGTTTACTTGGCTTCGGAGAGCACGTTGCGATGCGGGCCGCACTCGTTGATCGAGCCCGACATCCTGTTGGCACCTCGGGCTGCGCTGAGTGTCTCGACGGACGGTTTCAGTACGATCTCCGGACCAGAGATCCTGCTGGTGATCGAGATTGCCGCGTCGAGCCTCGCCTACGACCTCGGCCGCAAGGCGCGCCTCTATGCCCAGTACGGTGTGCGCGAATACTGGGTGATCGCCGCCCAGGAGCGCGCGGCGCGGATGCATCTCGGGCCGCGGGAGGATGGGAGCTACGGTGAGGTCAATGACCACGCCGCGGACGCGATCCTGGTTCCCCGGGCCGAGGACCTCGCCGGGCTCAAAGTCGCTCTCGCGGATCTCGCCTGACGGCGCGCCGGGGACCTCAGCGAATGACGGAGCTGACGGCTGCGGCCGCCTGCGCCAGCAGGCCGGTGTGCGGCTCGGCGCTCACGTAGACGCGCCCGGCGACGAGCAGCAGGGCGAGAGCCCAGAACAGCCCGATGGCCGCCCGGCGGGCACGCCGATCCCCGGCCGCGCCCGCGCAGGAGGGCACGGACGACAGCGTCTCGCCGTAGGGATCGAAGGCGGTGTCGGAGCGCTGGGTCATGCGGAGAATCTCGCGTCCGAGGCCCGCGTGATCAATGGATGTGTTTTTCGAAGTTCGCTCCATTTGGGGGAGGTTCTCCTCCCGTGAGCGCGCCAGGGGGAAGATCGTTCCCAGTCGCCCCGAAGACGGTGCGCCCCTCAGCTCCGGGCCGCCGCGACCCGGCCGCCGCGGTGCTGGCGCAGGCCGTCGACCTGCTCCTCGACGGCGCGGAAGGCCGCGAGGGCGGGGCCGGTGAGTTCGTGCGCGCTGGGCAGCCGGATCTTCATCGGGTCGACGAAGCGACCGTTGATGGCGACCTCGTAGTGGACGTGCGGCCCCGTGGAGAGACCGGTGGTGCCCACCGCCCCGATGACCTGGCCGAGTCGCACCCGCGCGCCCGGCCCGATGCCGCGGGCGATCCGGGCCATGTGGTTGTAGGCGGTCACGTAATTGTTGGCGTGCTGGATCTCGACGCGGTTGCCGTAGCCGGAGCGGGCGCCCGCCGCGACCACGATGCCGTCGCCGGTCGCCATGATCGGCGTGCCGCGGGTGGCGGCCCAGTCGACGCCGTTATGCATCCGGTAATAGCCCAGGATCGGGTGCTTGCGGGCGCCGAACGGCGAACTGATCCGCCCCTCCGCCACCGGCCGGCGGATCAGGAACTTCTTGGTGGAGCGGCCGTCCGCATCCAGGAACTCCGCCTCGCCGCTGCCCGGCGGGCGGTAGCGGTAGAGGCTCTGGGTCTCGCCGCGGCTGCGCAGGGCCGCGAACAGCAATTCGGGCTTCGAATCCTCGTCGTTGGTGAAGACGAGCTCGATGTGGTCGCCCGGCCCGACGCGGCTCTGCAAGTCGCTGCCCGAGGCCAGCGCCATCACGAGGTCCTCGATCAGGCCGCGCGGGACGCCGTTCTTCAGGCCCGTGCCGTAGACGCTCTCGTAGAGGCTGGCGCCGCCCTCGTCGTCCTCCGCCGCGGCGGCCCCGGCCTTGGGCGGCGCCACGGAGACGAAGCTGCCGCGGTCGTTCGCCGCCGCGATCTCCTCGATCCCGTCCTCGCCGTAGAGCGTCACGCGCCCGATGCCGGCGGCGGGCCCCTCGCGGGTCACGAGGAGGCGCAGGTGCTGGCCCTCCGGCAGGTCCGTGCGGACGCGCGGGCTCAGGACGGCGAGGATCGCGGCGATCCGCTCGGGATCGGCGCCGTTCTCCCGCAGGACCGATTCGAGCGACTGGTCCTTGCCGATCACGACCTCCCGGGTCTCGAACAGCGCCGCCGTGGAGATCCCCTGCGTTTGCGCGATCTCCGTGAGGTTCTCGGGCAGGATCTTCACCTCGATGCGTCCGGAGGGCGCCTCGACCGGGTCGCTCTCGGCGCCGAGGCGCAGGGCCCGCGACAGCATGCGCTCGGGCGGGAAGGCGGGAGGCAGGGCGCCCGATCCGCCCGCGAGGCGCTGCGTCTCGGCCACCAGGGCGTCGACCTCGTCGTCGGTGAGGGCAGGGGCCTCCGCGGTCTCGGCCAGCGCGAGCGGACTGCGCACGAGGGTCACGGCCGTCTCGGCCGGGTCGCTGCCCCCCTCCTCGGCGGGCGCGGTCTCCACCTGCACGCTGCGCATCGGGTCGAAGGGCGGGATGTCCGCGTCGGGCACGCGCTGCGGCAGGTCGGCCGCGATCTGCACGATCGAGTGCACCCGGATCACCTCGCGCTCGCCCGCGCGCTCGGTGATGGGCGCCCGGAACGCCCGCTTCTGGGCGACCACGACCTCGTCGCGGACCAGCCGGTCGCCCTTGCGGGCGACGTCGCCGGGCAGCCCCTCCCCGCGCGGATGCACCGCGAGATCGGGCGCCACCGCCTCGATGCCGTCCGAGGCGGCGAGGTCGAGGGCGACGCCGAGGAGCCCCGCCCCGGCGAGACCGGTGAGAAGGCAGGCCGCGAGCCAGCGCAGGCTCACCGCCTGCCCGCCGGGCCGCGAGAAGGCGGTGTCGTCGAGGGAATCGGGGGCGCGGGCCTGCACGCGGGGTCCTGCGGGGAGGGGGGTGAGTCGGGACGGACCCTCGCCTCAGGCCGCAGAACCGTGACCGTTTTGAGACCGCTCTACTCGGCCGCCTGCCGGGGCGCGTAGCCGAGGCGCTGGTTGAGTTCGGCGATCAGGGTCGCGGCGGCCTCCGCGATCACCGTGCCGGGCGGGAAGATCGCCGAGGCGCCCGCCTTGCGCAGGGCGTCGAAATCGCCCGGCGGGATGACGCCGCCGACCACGATCATCACGTCGGGGCGGCCCGCTGCCACCAGGGCCTCCTTGAGGGCCGGCACCAGCGTCAGGTGGCCCGCCGCGAGGGAGGAGACCCCGACGATGTGGACGTCGTTCTCCACCGCCTGGCGCGCCGCCTCCTCGGGCGTGGCGAAGAGCGGCCCGATATCGACGTCGAAGCCCAGATCCGCGAAGGCCGAGGCGATCACCTTCTGGCCGCGGTCGTGCCCGTCCTGACCCATCTTGGCGACGAGGATGCGGGGCCGGCGGCCATCCGCCTCCTCGAAGGCCTCGACGAGCCCGCGCACCCGCTCCACCGCGCCCGCCATGCCGCCCATCTCCCGCTTGTAGACGCCCGAGATCGAGCGGATCTCCGCCTGGTGGCGGCCCCAGGCCTGCTCCAGGGCGGCCGAGATCTCCCCGACCGTGGCCTTCGCCCGCGCCGCTTCGACGGCGAGCGCCAGCAGGTTGCCGGTGCTCCCCGCCGCAACCGTGAGCGCGCTTAGGCAGGCCGCGACCGCCGCCTCGTCGCGCTCGCCGCGCAGGCGGCGCAGCTTGTCGATCTGCATCGCGCGGACGTTGCCGTTGTCGACCCGCAGGAGGTCGATCGGCCGGTCGCCGTCGGGCTTGAACTTGTTGACGCCCACGATGGTCTGCTGCCCGGAATCGATCCGGGCCTGGGTGCGGGCCGCCGCCTCCTCGATGCGCAGCTTCGGGATGCCGGCCTCGATGGCCTTGGCCATGCCGCCCAGCGCCTCGACCTCCCGGATGTGCTCGGAAGCCCGCGCGGCGAGATCGGCGGTGAGGCGCTCGACGTAGTAGGAGCCGCCCCAGGGATCGATGATCCGGGTGGTGCCGCTCTCCTGCTGCAGGAAGAGCTGGGTGTTGCGGGCGATCCGGGCGGAGAAGTCGGTGGGCAGCGCCAGCGCCTCGTCGAGGGCGTTGGTGTGCAGCGACTGCGTGCCGCCCTGCGTCGCGGCCATCGCCTCGATGCAGGTGCGGGTGACGTTGTTGAACACGTCCTGCGCCGTCAGCGACCAGCCGCTGGTCTGCGAGTGCGTGCGCAGGGCCAGCGACTTGTCGGACCGCGGGGCGAAGTCCTTCACGAGATTGGCCCAGAGCAGGCGCGCGGCCCGCATCTTGGCGACCTCCATGAAGAAGTTCATGCCAATCGCCCAGAAGAAAGACAGGCGCGGGGCGAACTGGTCGATGGTGAGCCCGGCGGCGAGGCCGGCCCGGATGTACTCGACGCCGTCGGCGAGCGTGTAGGCGAGTTCGAGGTCCTGCGTCGCCCCGGCTTCCTGCATGTGGTAGCCGGAGATCGAGATCGAGTTGAACTTCGGCATGTGCGCCGAGGTGTAGGCGAAGATGTCCGAGATGATCCGCATCGACCCGGCCGGCGGGTAGATGTAGGTGTTGCGGACCATGAACTCCTTGAGGATGTCGTTCTGGATGGTGCCGGCGAGCTTCTGCGGCGGCACCCCCTGCTCCTCGGCGGCGACGATGTAGAGGGCCATGATCGGCAGCACGGCGCCGTTCATGGTCATCGACACGGTCATCTGGTCGAGGGGGATGCCCGCGAACAGCGTGCGCATGTCGTAGATCGAGTCGATCGCCACGCCCGCCATCCCGACGTCGCCCGCGACGCGCGGGTGATCGGAATCGTAGCCGCGGTGGGTGGCGAGGTCGAAGGCGACCGACAGGCCCTTCTGGCCGGCCGCGAGGTTGCGGCGGTAGAAGGCGTTCGAGTCCTCAGCGGTCGAGAACCCGGCATATTGCCGGATCGTCCAGGGCTGAGTGACGTACATGGTCGGGTAGGGGCCGCGCAGGAAGGGCGGGATGCCCGGATAGGTGGCGAGGAAGTCGAGGCCCTCGCGGTCCTGCGGGCCGTAGGCGCCCTTCACCGGGATGCCCTCGGGCGTCATCCAGGGGTCCGCGGCCCGCGCGGGCGCCGCGGCGGGGCCGGACGCCGAGAAGGCGATCTCCGAGAAATCCGGGATGCGGGTCATCGGCCGGCGGCCTCCTGCGTGCTGCACGATCGTTCTTATAGGCGCCGACGCCGGATGGGCCAATCGGCCTGAAGGGGAGGACGCGGGCGCGGGCGGCCGCGCCTCGCTGACAGGATGCCGTTCCTGGCGCATATGGGGGCGGCCGCGCCGGCCCTCGGGCGGGCGGGGCCTGCGTGGCGCGTGCGGAGGTGTGACGGGATGCAGTGCGTGGTCACCGGGACGGCCGGCTTTATCGGCTTCCACCTCGCCCGGCGCCTCCTCGCCGAGGGCCACGCCGTCATCGGCGTCGACGCCGTCACGGACTATTACGACGTCGCCCTCAAGCGCGCGCGCCTCGCCGCCCTCGACGGGCCGGGATTCGCGAACCACGAATTCCGCCTGGAGGAGCCCGGTCGCCTCGCGGCGATCCTGAGGAAGGCGCGGCCGGACGTGGTCGTCCATCTCGCCGCCCAGGCCGGCGTCCGCTACAGCCTCGAGAACCCCGCCAGCTACGTCGAGGCCAACATGGTCGGGACCTTCCAGGTCCTGGAGGCCCTGCGGCAGCACCCGGTGCGGCACGCGCTCCTCGCCTCGACCTCCTCGGTCTATGGCGGCAACCCCCGCATGCCCTTCCGCGAGAGCGACCCGGTGGCGACGCCACTGACGATCTACGCGGCCTCCAAGATCGCCGGCGAGGCGATGGCCCACGCCTACGCGCATCTCTGGAAGATCCCGATCACCGCCTTCCGGTTCTTCACCGTCTACGGCCCCTGGGGCCGGCCCGACATGGCCCCGTTCCTGTTCACCCGCCGGATCCTAGCGGGCGAACCGATCGAGATCTTCGATCACGGCCGCGCCGTGCGCGACTTCACCTACATCGACGACCTGATCGAGAGCATCCTGCGCCTGATCGCCGTGCCTCCCGGGACCGTGCCGGTCTCGGCGCGCGACACCCTCAGCCCGGTGGCGCCCTACCGGGTCGTCAATATCGGCGGGGGCCAGCCCGCCTCGGTGGCGGAGTTCGTCGCCGCCCTGGAGGCGGCGCTCGGCGTCACCGCCATCCGGCGGTTGCGCGAGCTTCCGCAAGGCGACGTCCCGCGCACAGAGGCGGACACGGCGCTCCTGCAGGACCTGATCGGCTACGTCCCCGCCACGCCGCTCGCCGAGGGCGTCGCGGCCTTCGCGGCCTGGTACCGCGCCCGTTACGGCGCGGCGCCGGGCTGAGCGCTCAGGCGTTGGCGCCCTTGGTCTGCCGCATCAGCGAGACGAAACGGTCGAACAGGTAGTGGCTGTCGCGCGGGCCGGGCGAGGCCTCCGGATGGTACTGCACCGAGAAGGCGGGCCGGTCCGTGAGGGCGAGGCCGCAATTCGAGCCGTCGAAGAGCGAGACGTGGGTCTCGATTGCGGTCCCCGGCAGGCTCTGCGGGTCGACCGCGAAGCCGTGGTTCATCGACACGATCTCGACCTTGCCGGTGGTCTTGTCCTTCACCGGGTGGTTCGCCCCGTGATGGCCCTGGCCCATCTTCACGGTCTTGCCGCCGAGCGCGAGGCCCATCAGCTGGTGGCCGAGGCAGATCCCGAAGGTCGGCACCTTGCGCTCCAGGAGCTCGCGGATCACCGGCACGGCGTAGGCGCCGGTGGCCGCCGGATCGCCGGGGCCGTTCGACAGGAACACGCCGTCGGGCTCGAGCGCCAGCACCTCCTGGGCGCTCGCGGTCGCCGGCACCACGGTGACGTCGCAGCCCGCATCGGTCAGGAGGCGCAGGATGTTGCGCTTGACCCCGTAATCGATGGCGACGACGCGCAGGCCCTCGCCCGGCGCCCGCTTGCCGTAGCCGGCGCCGTGGGTCCAGACCGTCTCGCCCCAGCGCGCGGTGGCCCGGCTGGTCACCGGCGGCACGAGGTCGAGCCCCTCCATGGAGGGGAGGGCGCGGGCCTTCTCCTTGAGGGCCTCGCGGTCGAAGCGGCCCTCGGGGTCGTGGGCGATCACCGCGTTCGGCATGCCCTTGTCGCGGATCAGCGCCGTGAGCGCCCGGGTGTCGATGCCCGTGATGCCGAGGATGCCGCGGGCCTTGAGCCAGCCGTCGAGATGGCTGGACGAGCGCCAGTTCGACGGGTTCGTCACCGCGGCGGCGATCACCGCGCCGCGCACCCCCGAGGCCGGCGCCGCGTCGAGGCTCTCCAGATCCTCGTCGTTCGTCCCCACGTTCCCGATATGCGGGAAGGTGAAGGTGACGATCTGGCCGGCATAGGAGGGGTCCGTCAGGATCTCCTGGTAGCCGGTCATCGCGGTGTTAAAGCAGACCTCGCCCGCCGCCTCGCCGGTCGCGCCGATGCCGAAGCCTTCGAGAACGGTGCCGTCGGCCAGGACCAGGAGGGCGGTGGCGACCGGCTCGGCCCAGCCGTCGGTGGACGCGGGGGCGCCCGCGGCGTCGTCTTGCAGCATGATCGTGAACTCGCTTATGTCGCGCGGACGGCCGGGCCGCCCGAGGGCGGTCGGCGCGGGGCATGTCCGGCAGGGCGTCTTTAAGGGGCGTCCCCCGACGGGGTCAATCTGGGGATCCCCCGCTACGGCCTCAAGTTCCTCGATCGAAACGGAGATCCGACACCATGCTGCGGGAGCGCCTCACCGCCGAGATGAAGGAGGCCATGAAGGCCCGCGACCAGGCGAAGCTCGCCACCATCCGCCTGATCCAGGCCGGCCTGAAGGACCGGGACATCGAGGCGCGCGGCCTCGGCAAGGAGCCGCTGTCCGACGAGGACATCCTCGCGCTGCTCCAGAAGATGATCAAGCAGCGCAACGAATCGGCGGCGCTCTACGAGCAGGGCGACCGGCCCGACCTCGCCGCGGCCGAGCGGGCCGAGGCGGCGATCGTGGCGACTTTCCTGCCCCAGCAGATGGACGAGGCCGAGACCCGCGCGGCCATCACGGCGGCGATCGGCGAGACCGGCGCGGCGAGCCCGAAGGACATGGGCAAGGTGATCGCGGCGCTGAAGGCCAAGTACACGGGTCGCATGGATTTCGCCAAGGCGAGCGGACTCGTGAAGGAGCAGCTGGCGCAGGGGTAAGGCCCCCCAACCCTCCCCCGCAGAGGGCTTGCGCATTCACGGTTCGGGTGGCGCGCATGCCCTCTCCCCGCGTGCGGGGAGACGGTCGAGCCCCCCTTGCCGGGGGCGAGACGAGGCGGCGCACCGATCGCGAAGCGATCGGCCCGAGGGTGAGGGGGCGCTTCCGGAGGAGCCACATCCGGAACCGCCCCCTTGTATCTGGAAGCCGGCCCTTTTGGATGATGTGATGAGGGCTGCGCGGGGACCGGCGGCCGCCGGTCCCCGCGCGTGGCGGACGGCTCCCGCGCCCCCTCTGGCTGCAACCGCTGGTGAG